>CAYWRD010000012.1:16367-20066 GCA_964460675.1 uncultured Nitrosopumilaceae archaeon | reverse complement strand
TGATTTACCACAAATCCAGTTGTATTACGTGTAAACGGGCTCTATCAGAGATAGACAGAATGAAAAAAGATATTGACAAAAGAGACTTTTTCAAAGATCCATTATCAGAAAGCGAGTTAAAAAAAATCATTAAACTAACGGGGAAAAAACCCATAGAACTTTTGCGGAAAAGGGATAAAATGTACAAGAAATTAGATTTTGAGAATAAAAAATACACTGATTCTCAAATAATCAAGTTTATGGTAGAAAATCCAGGATTAATTCAAAGACCAATAATCATTACCAAAAACAAAGTGCTTGTAGGAAAGCTAGACCCAAAAGAAATTAAATCATGAATTTTCTTTTTCAAAAATTCTTACTGCTTCAAGATGAGAACAATTTGCCTTTAAACCCTTACCGTGATGAAATTTATAGAAATTTTTGAATCCAGGACATTCACATGAATCAGATGTTACAAAATAAGATTTTTCAGGATCTGATGATGATCTGATCTGGTACAAGTCATTATCAATTTTTTCAACACCGCCTTCTTCAACCAGTTTTTTTGCTTTCCTAATTGTATTGGCACTCAACAATCTAATTTTATTACTTTTTGTTCTTTAATTTTTTCATTATTTGCGACCAATCAATATCATCCTCTTTGCCTTGTGCCAATGCGTTTTCATAGAGTAATTCATAAGTCCAGTTAAGAATCTCGCTCCATATTGCTTTTAGAGACTCTTCATCTGTCCACAAAACACTAGTTTTTACTGCATTCATTGCAAAGATATTTTTGGCATTTTTTTGTGGATTCTTGCTCCACTTTTCAATCACCCTATCACAGAATTCCAAAATCTCAGGTTTGGTCAAAACCAATCTATCAGGATCATACACAGGTTTTTTCTTGACCATAAAAAAACTACAGTCATGATAGATTATAGTGTTTAGTAATAAAATCAATAAATCAGATCTTCATAAAGTAATATAATATTTATATAAGATGCTATTGTACCCCATACTGACGAGAGACCCTGCATCTGTCAAAGGCAAGCCCTAGGATTCATCCAAGTTGCTGAGATTCTGTTTCTCTCTCGTCGATTCTTTTTCCCTTATTGTAATTATTATAAACTAATGATTCTAGTGCAGGGTATTGGCCCTAAAAAGATACATTGCGACAAGGTCGTTGACAATGTTTGGTGTTTTAATGATTACACTTCTTCTTACTATCGCATTAGTTGGTTCCAACATGGATACTATTCTAAAACAAGGAGTTGTTTTTCAAGTAAGATCAGAAATTTCAGAAAACCCCACAATTGCACAAAGTTTTTCATCAGTAGATGAGTTTGAAAAATTTGTTCAAGAGCAAATCGAACAACGAGTAAAGGCATTAGGATTAGATGAGCCATGGTATTCCCCCCAAAGGATTGGCATTACAATGTTTAAAATTTTAACATTGGACTTTGGAAATGCTACATTTCTAACAAGTGATTCAGGATCTTCGGATGTTAAAGACATCATTATGGAAAAACTCCCAAAGACCATCTTGTTATTTACTACTGCGACAATAATTATTTCAATAATTGGAATATTGCTAGGTACTTTGTCAGGTAGCAAGGTTGGCTCAAAAATAGATAGAATCACATCAAGTTTTGCAGTAATTAGTTCTAGTTTTCCGGTATGGTGGATAGGAATGCTAATGATATTTTTGTTTGCATTTGTTTATCAAGTTTTTCCAGCCAGAGCAACTCCTTCTATGTCTCCAACAGATCCAGGTTATTTTGCTGCATTACTATATCACATGACATTACCTCTAATCACAATTGTTTTGATAGGTTTTGGTTCATGGGCGTATTTGGTTAGAAATTTTATTGTGGGAATTATGCAAGAAGATTTTATTGCTGCAAAAAAAACAATGGGAGTATCTAGAAAAAAAATTCTTTACAGACATGCACTAAAGAATGCAGCACCTCCAATAGTTACCATTTTAGCTCTTAGTCTTTCAGGTTCCTTAGGTGGGGCAATAATTACAGAAGCAGTGTTTGATTGGCCAGGGATGGGCAGGTTGTATTTTGAGGCAATAACAGTAATGGATATGCCTGTAATAATAGGGGCAACCTATGTCCTGACAGTCTTTTTCCTGATCAGCATATTTGTTGCTGACTTGCTTTATGGTTATTTTGATCCAAGAGTGAGGACAGGGAATTGAGCAGTATAACTGGTAGTGAAATAAAACAAGAGTTTCTAAAAAGCAAAATGGGAATTGCAGGAATTTCCATACTAGTTATTTTGATTTTAATTTCAATTGTTGCAGCCGTTGCAATACCTATAGAAACTTTCAAAGAATGGAATAATCCCAACAGTTGGATTTTTTTGCCAAAGACTGCCATACCCGTTTGGGTCAACTTATTTCAAACTGAGAAAATTCCAGAACATAAAATCTTGCAAGAGCCTGTTATAGATACAGGCATTATGGATGGAATATCATTTGTCTATAATCAATACGGTATACAGTACATGTATGATGACTATCCTAATGATTTTATTTATGATTTTACAGCTAGTTATGTTAATACTCCTCTTTTGCAATTTTCAGTAGTAAGACCTGATGGATTAAGTTTGGAATTGCTAACAACTACTCTTCCATATGCTCAAGAAAAGGTGTTGCATTCAGAAAAAATATTTTCAACAGATAGTTTGATTAAAAAAAATCTACTTTTACAGTCTGATAAGTTTGAATTTCCACTAGAGGGGATGTCAGCAGAAGACATTATCTTCTCTAAAACTAATGAACATTCACCACTGAAAGGAAATTACATATTTCAAATTGGGATGTACGGCGTAGATTCCAGTAATCAAATTACTCAATCCCAATTAATCATAGGAGGTAAAGCCTTTGGGGTTATGGGTACAGATGAGTTAAGAAGAGATTTAGCTTTAGGATTGCTTTGGGGTACGCCGCTTGCATTGTTTATTGGTTTGGCCGTAGCTATTGGTTCAGTTGTAATTGGCCTAATTTATGGGGTATATGCAGGATACAAAGGAAAATTTGCCGATGAACTAATGATGAGAGGAAATGACATAATTTACGCTCTACCTGCTTTGCCATTTTTGATTATTTTAGCAGTAACAATAAGCAATAGTATTTTTGTGATGATAGGGTTTCTGACTATTTTTGGATGGGTAGGCATTGCTAAAGTTGCAAGAAGTATGTCGCTTCAAATTAAAGCTAAAGGATATGTCGAGGCCTCAAAAATGATGGGGCAAAAAAATTCAAAGATCATATTCAGACATATCTTGCCCCAGTTGTTACCTTATGCTTTTGCCAGTATTGCAATATCAGTACCGGCTGCCATAACTACAGAGGCGGGCCTTAGTTTTCTAGGATTAGGAGATCCCTCGTTTCCAACATGGGGTCAAATTCTTCACGATGCAAATACTTACGGGGCAGCTCCCAGAGGTTTATGGTGGTGGATAATGCCTCCAGGAATCATGATAGCAATAACAGGGTTAGCTTTTGTCTTTATAGGTAATGCATTAGATGCTATTGTTAATCCAAAATTAAAAAGATAATTTAGTTTTCAAAATCAAAATTTCGAATAATTTCAATTGCTTTTTCATTTAATTTGATGGTATAGGTAGCAGCATTTGGATCCTTTTCTTTTTGCTGTCTCAATGTTTCTGCAAATTCAGTTTTTTCTTTTTCAGTTTCTCCAGCCTCAT
>CAYWRD010000012.1:11750-16357 GCA_964460675.1 uncultured Nitrosopumilaceae archaeon | reverse complement strand
TGAGAGCACAAAGTAAATGCCTTTAAATTCAAATTATTTTTTAACAGATATTCTATAAATTTTTTGTATTTTTCTGTATCATTCCATGGAATATTTTTTTCATCACATGCTGTAATCCACACATCAATGGAGTTATGAAATAATACCTGTTGTCGGAGTTTATTTAATGACATTTTTTATTATTCTAAAAGTCAGCACGTTGCATTTTTGAGCCACAACGGGGACATGTGCCGCCTTTGTGTTTGTTATTACAAACAAGGCACACATACTTTACACTGCTACCTGAGCCGCCAGAGCCCATTCCAAAAAAGCCGCCACTGCCTGTACCTTCAGAACCGCCATACCCTCTCATACGATTCATGTATCGTCTACGTAACATTAGTGGAAATGCAATGAAAATCGCCAAAGCAGCAGCTAGACCATATGGGAATGGGAGAACCATTTGTAATCCAATACTTATAGCAAGAGATGCAAATAAGAAAACAAGATAAATTTTGTAGTTAAACAATTCATTAAAACTACCTTTAAAAACCTTATAAAGTTTTGTTAGATTTTGTTCTAATTCTAAAATTTTGAAAAAGCAATTACTCAATTAATAATTTAATTTGATTACCTTTACTATCCCATGCAAAGATATCTTCGTCATCATAGGGAGATTTTATTATAAGTGAAACCAATCCAAAGAAATTTAGAAGATCTGTTGAGGAAGGTTCTGCTGAACCACTCGGATGCGAGTGTACAGTTCCCACATAACTCATATCAAAAGGAAGAAAAGAATGAGGAAACCCTGCAAAAGTCGGACCTGAATGATCAAAGGGAGGAATCACTAACCCATCAACAACTATTTTTCCTTGTTTTGACTTGCCTTTTAAAATTAAAATTCCTTCGTTAGGATGTTTCATTTTACAATAAGAAATTATTCCATCCAAGGTGTCTTTTTTTAGTATAACTTGTCTTTCAAAAGATTTTTTTTTGAAGAACATGAGTAAATTCTATAAAAATAACTAGAATTTTAATCCTAATCTGAGATCGTGTATTTTGTGCTTGAGAATTTTTGAAGATCGTTTTCAATTTGTTTTTTCAACTTAGGGATTCCAGAAGTGGCAAAATCAATATCCTCTTCAATGTGATTTAATCTGGTTTCCAAGTCTTTTTTCTTGGAGGCAAGTCGTACAGATGACTCTTCTAGTTCAGAGAGTTTTTTGGGTTTTATATTTTCAATTTGTTTTTCCAATTCATCATAAGTTTTATTATAATTAGAAATTTTTAAAATAAATCCATCTAATGATTCAATAGTTTCAGTTAGGGACGACATGGTCTTTTCAACATCTTTGACAGAAATAGAACCTAAAGTAATTTCTTTTCTAATATTTTCTAAAATTATTATAATAGAATTTTTGTTAGAGTCGTTAATTACCTCAAAAGGCTCTTTAGTTAATTTTTGCAATATTTCCTTCTGATCTTTATCCAAAGCTGCTACGTATTCATATCTATTTAGCGGTCTTGAAATTTTTGTAAATTGTAAATTAATCTCATTTTTAATTTTTGACTTTTCATTTTGGTGTTTTGACAATTTTTCATTTAGTGTTAGATATTTCGCATATTCTTCAGAAGATTTTATTTTTTCAATTTTAGAATTAATTTCATTAATCTGAGAATCAAGCGATGTTATTTCTGATTGAATATCTTTCTTTTTATTTAGATTCTTAGAAATGCTGTTTTCATAATCTCTTAACTTGTCATAATTTTGGTAAATTGAGTTACCATATTCTTTTGTATTGCTGTAATTTTTTATCAAGGATTCAATTTCTTTATGATTTTTATCGACATCTTCTAGGGTTTCTTTTAGCTTATCTGCATATTTTTTTGCAAATATGTGAATTACTCTAGTATGTCTGCCTAAAGCATCACCTACTTTCTTTAACATTTGGGCTAATTCAGATTCTGCTCTTAAAACATCATCATATGAAGAGATTGATGAAATTTCTGCAATCTCTTTTTTCATAATTTGAATCACTTGCTTTTTGCCTCTTACAACTATAATTCGGAGGTGTTTGTCTATATCATCTACCTTAAGGTCATCTTTTTCTAGTTGTTTAGTAATTTTAGATAGTTCTTTGATTAATGGGTTTGATCTTTTGATCAATATAGAGACTTCAGAAATTAGTTGTTTTTCACGTAATTTAGTTAAATTTTCCACAACCTCAGGCACATCATCTAGAGGGATTGACTCTGTAGTGGGTTGTGGTGGTTTTTTTTCTTCTTGTTTCTTTTTTCCCCATCCAAATACCATTTCTGTAATTATCATTATGGGGATTAAATGTGTTAGAGCGTTAAAATTAAAAATCTAGCAGTTTTGACCAATTTGTGAGAAACTCAAAGACACATCATACCGGCACAGTCAAAAAATCAATCACTATTGGTAAACCAAAGTCAGTAGTATGGAGAAAGATTAGCAATATTGTCAACCTTCCAGAATGGTTAGTTGATGTCAAAAAAACTACATTTCTTTCAAAAAACAAAAAGGGCATAGGTGCGGTGAGAAAAATTACCTTTGAAGATGGCAATGTAATTGAAGAGCATGTAGTTTCATGGGATAATGGAGAATCGTTTACTTATGTTGCTACTGAAGGATTGCCTTTAAGGGCATATGTGGCCAAAATATCACTAAAAGCAAAAACAAAAAACAAAACACAGGTTACATGGCAATCTTATCTTAATAGTAAAAATATGACAAAAAAGCAATTTGAAGAATTTTTAGTGTTTATGGGAAGTTTCTATGAAGCATCACTGGAAAATTTAAAACACAAGTTAGAAAAATAGCACTAAAAGACAAATCAAAATGTAAATACCATATATTACAATTATCTACGTGAGTGATATTCGTTTTATTTTAATTGGTGTAGGTTTAGTTTTTGCAGGATTTCTTGTTTTAGGGGTTTTTGGAGATAGTTACAGGACTGCCAACATAGAAAGTAATGAATTTGGAGAATGCTACGAATATTTTGATGATGCGCCACCAAAAAGAGTAAGTTGTGATGCCAAAGTCCAAGACTCTTCTATGTTTTTTGGGATAGTACTGGCATTGATAGGGGGCGGAATAATTTCACTAATCAAAGGATATAGAGGCAAATGGGATAATGAAGTCAGACCAGAAGAAATGTTAGGTCCAGGCGGAGATAACAAAGACGAATCAGATGATAAAGAGTAAGAAAAATTATTTTTTATTTTTTAGTTCTTTGTATTCTTCAGGGTTTTCTTCTTCTAACCGCTGAAAACATACTTCATCATATGGCATTTCGATCATTTAGTATAAGCAAAAATTGTATTTAAACACAAAGAAGCATTAATACCAAATACAAAAACAGGCTCAACTATTTTTAAAAATTAACGGGTTTAACTAGGCTAACCAAATAAAATTAATGTTTTTTAAAAATACTATACGTAAGTGGTTGAACGATTTTATTAAAAAATGTCAGTTTAACAAGGTTTGAATTAAATATAATCTGATAAAAATAAAAAATGGAGTTTAAACTATGCAAAGCTCTATTACTTTGTGGATAGCTATTGTTCCTGAATTCGTAATTGATCCGTTACACAAGTTGTGTATCTGTCCCATATTGGTGATTGTGTTACTATTAGAAAACAATCCTTGATTTAGAATTGTATCGAAGTTCATAACTGGACCACTATTGGTAAATGTGCCAGATGTCACAATGGTGCCGCTGTTAACCAAGTTCAACGAGTTGGTAAATGTGCCGGTACTAATTAGTATGCCATCTGAACCCACTTTGACAGTACCAGATGTTGTAATTACACCGGTATTAGTCAAGAGACCATTATTTTTGATAACACCTGTTGGACCATTAGTTATTGTTCCAGATGATGTTAGTTCACCAAAGTTAGTCAATGGTCCACTATTTGTGATTGTACCAGTTACACTATCAATAACACCGTTATTGATTAATTCGCCAGATGTTGTAATTACACCACCACTTGCGATGTTAATTGTTCCATCATTTACGATAACACCACTACTAGTTACTGTTCCAATGTCAAAGTTGACATTTGATGTAATGATTAGTTTGTCAGTAGGGCCAATTACAAGGGTTGCAACTACACACGTTGATGTAATAGAGTCCCATGTTCCGCCTATAGCGGCAGCTGTACAAGACACTTCACTATCGACTGCAGAAACTAATGCTGCTGCATCTTGAGCAGAAAAAGCTACCATAGAAATCAATACTGCTAATACAGGAAGTATTAGAATTTGTTTTGCGCTTATCATTGTAATGCTTTATGAAATTTTCAGTATTAACTCACGCTGACATTATTGTATGTTTGAGGAACATGTGTGATAGTATAGTAGACATATTGGTAAGTTTTGTAATTAGCTAATTTTTGATATTGTTTTTACAAAATCTCTACCAGTGTTAGTCAGAGAAAGTTGAATTTTATTGTCTTCAATTGCAGATTTGACTGGACCTTTTTTCTCCATCCATACAATATGTTTTGCAAGTCTTGCATAGTCTAGTTTGGTGTCAAGTGCCAGCTTTGTTTTTCCTTCAGAGGAGTTTTCACTCATGAATTTTACTATACGCATTAGT
>CAYWRD010000012.1:0-11740 GCA_964460675.1 uncultured Nitrosopumilaceae archaeon | reverse complement strand
TCAATTGTTGGTGCGATAGATTTAGTTTTTAGAATTTTGGTTACTCTAGGATTAACAGTCTTAATGTTTTTCCAATTACAATAGAAAATTGGCATTTATAAGATGTGCCGGATAAATGGGCACTTTTATCCAATAGTTCTTGCAGATACTAAACCCATTGCCATATTGACATGTTTATTCCTGAGTTGCAGATACTTTAGCAGTTGGTTGAGCATTCACTGGATCAACTGTGATTACCACACTGTCTGTGGCAAATCTTCCATTTTCATCAAACACTTTTAGTTCAAAGACTAAAGTCTTAATTTCACCGTTTGCAACCACAGGGGTTGTAAATGTTGGATTTTTAGTGGTTGCCATGTTCAAGTGCACATCATCTCCAGATATTGGACTCCATTGATAGAACAATGCTTGTCCTTCAGGATCATAGCTGCCACTTCCGTCAAGGCGTATCGGTTGTTGCTCATCAACTATTCGATCTGGTCCAGCATCAGCTACAATATTAGCAGATATCACATTAATTACTCTCACATTGACAATGTCGGAGTTTTGGAATTCCTGGTCAGACACTGTACATGTAAATGACATCGTAGTGTCACTTACTATTCTTGGTGATGTAAATGTCAATTCAGAGCCAGTAACGAATGCGTCTGTTGGAGTCGGTCCTGATTCTTGATTCCATCTATACACTAATGCATCACCGTCTGGATCCCATCCAGAGCAGTTTAGTTTAACTAATTTACCTTCATCCACGGTTTGGTCAAGGCCAGCATTTGCCACAGGTGCAATATTGTCAGGAATTACAGTGACTAAGACTCTATCCATAGAGCTCATTCCGAATGGATCAGTCACTACCAATTCAAAGATCAAATTTTTCCGTTCTCCTGATTCCAAGTCTGATGCTACAAATGATATTATATTGGATTTCTGTGTAAATTCAACTGGGTCTCCAGAAAGTTGTTTCCAGGAAAATGTCAATGGATCGCCATCTGGATCCCATCCAGAGCCAGTAATAGTTACAAGAGTATTCTCACGTACTGTCTGTTCTGGACCAGCAGAGGCATATGGAGCTCTGTTGTTAGAGGTCGTTGTGACTAGTACATTGTCAGAGGCCGTTCCCCCATGCATATCACTTGCAGTAAACTCAAATACCAATCTCTCTGCTTCATATGACTGCAAGTTTGGAGATACAAAGTATGCTTCACCTAGCACATTATATGACAAGTCAACTGGTATTCCAGCTACTTGTTTCCAATTAGTATGGATGTTATCATTATCTGGATCAGAGGCAGTACCAAAAAGTTTTACTCTTGTGTTTTCTCGTACTGTCTGGTCCATTCCAGCATCAACGATAGGAGGATTATTGACTGAAGTTACTTTTACAATTGCAATATCAGATGCATAACCAGCACCTGAAGAATATCCATTAAGTATAAATGACAACAACATATCATCGCCATTTTCAAGCGAGGGGGCTACAAAGCTTGTTTGCGGATCACGAATGTCAGATAAATCTACCTTAGGTCCTAGTCTCTGCTCCCAGGTAAATGATATGGGGTTATTATTTACGGAGTGACCGCTTCCATCCAAAAATACCAAAGAGTCTTCATTTACTACTTGGAGTGGTCCTGCATCAACGAAAAGCAATGGGTTTGATGTGCCACTATAAAGTAGTGGGAACAATTCAACTTGGTCTGAGGCTATGCCTCCAAAACCATCATATGCAGTTACTTCAAAAACTATAGGCGTTTGAACATTATCAAAATCAATAGATGACGAAGTAATGGTCAAATGCTTTCCAGCAATACTATCAGATAAAAGTGGTTGTCCGCTTAATTGCGTCCATTCAAAACGTAGTGGATAATCGTCAGCATCATATCCTATTGCAGTAAAGGTAATTGCTCTCATTGTTGGAAATATCACTTGATCTTTTCCTGCATCAACTGTAGGTTGATTGTTTGAAGAATAAACTACAACCTCTATAAATTCAGAAACACTTCCACCATAACCATCAGTTACTGTTAATCTAAAAACAAGTGTCTTTACTTCACCATTAGCTACAGAAGGAGGCATGAAAGTAGGAGAATGTACATCATATGCGGAAAGCTCAACAGGATCTCCTTGAATTTGTTCCCATTCAAAAGCTAATATATCATCAACATCAGTATCAAAAGCTTCTCCAATCAGAGTGACTTGTTTTAATTCGTCAACATTAACTGTTATTATTGATTCATCAAAAACTTGTGCATGTATTGGAGTAGTAGGAATAACAAGTACGAACATTGAAAAAACAATAGCTAATGAAATAACAGACAATGCCAAAAATTTTGTTTGTAAGACGTTCCGTATACTATTACAATTATAAATTTGAGTCAACTTATTTTAATTCGGAAAAATAGTAATTAAGAAAGGCTGACATATTTGTTAGTTTAGCATACATTTTTGTTAGTGTAATCTACAAATTTTGGAATAATATAGCTAGAAGGCTATTGACAATTATTATTTATAAAAAAATTTTGCAATTAAGGAAGGGGGTTTTGTATTTTTATTTTAGATGTCTCGTTTGTAATACTTGAAGATTATTTAATTTAAAATTCATGATAGTATAAACAAAAGATGATTAATTTAGTCTCTTAGTTTTTTGAATCTTTTATTATATTTTTTTTGATGTGATGGGATCAACCCATGATTAGTTTTATTATCATATTTTGATTCTTGGATATTGAATTCATTTTGTAGTTCCAATTCGATGTTATTTCTTATTTTATTTACTTGCAATTCTACTTCTTTTATATTATCCTTATTTTTTTCTTTGATCGTAAATACTTTGTAAATGTCTGTTGATTTATTTTTAATTTTTCTAATGACTTCTTCTGCTAGATCAAAATGACCCTGTTCATGTTTTAGAAGCAAACTCTTTTCTTTTTGATTAATATTTTTTGTTACCCAAGATAAATTGGGAATAAAAATTGCATGTAATTGCAAATCTTTGATTTTATATTTGAGTTGCTTTCCCACTTGGAGATATTCAATGATGGGTTTTGACTCGAATCCTATTGCTGCATTAGCTGATGCCACTGAATCAGGATCGGATTTTTTTTTAAAATCACTCCATTTTAAGATTTGAGTGTTGTTCCAAATGATCACTTTAGGTTCTAGTTGAACATCTGTATTATATACTCGTTTTTTCATAAATTGTTGATCATTTAGTTATACTCTGTAAAATAGTTAAACCTAGCTTACACATATGTAAGTTTAACTTACTAATTATTCATTATGAAATTGTATCTACAAAGAATCTGCCTTTACTAGTTAAAGCAATAGCAATCATATGATCTTTTATTTCTGATTCCACAAGGCCTTTTTTCTCCATCCAGACAACATGTTTTGCAAGTCTTGTGTAGTTTGTATTGGTGTCGCGTGATAACTTTGTCTTGTTTCTAGAACCTTTTTGTTTTATGGATTCTGTTATGCGGATTAACATCTTCATGCTTGGTTCAAATTCTTTTTTTTCTAATTCCTTGCGAATTCTTTCTTTAAGTTCCGAGCCATTATTTTTCTTAACACTACCTTTTTTCTCCATCCAGATAACATGTTTTCTAAATTTCTTCATGTTGGGGTTGGTTTTTGTTTTTAGTATTTTTTTAATATTTTTAGAGTTTTCATTTTTTCCCACCTTTGAATTTCGCTTCTTAATTGCTGCCATAATTTTATAATGTTTATGTCTAGGACGCTGTATTTACACTATTCTAATTCAGTGTTACTTTGTGATACAACATGCCTTCCACCAAGCAGTAGGGCTATCTGAACCGATTCCAAAATGGATGAGAGGCATCTTTACGTTTTGGGCAGATGGACAAATATCTGATGATGAACTGAAAAATGCCATCAAGTTTTTGGTAAATGAAGGAATCATACAATCAGATTAGGGCTTGCGATCTTCAGCTGTTTTTTTCATTTCTACTGACTTTACCCTTGCATCATCACGGTTGGAGGATTCTTTCATTGCAATACCAATGTCTTTTTTAGAATTATCAATTATCGCTTGGATTCTTAATTGTGCTTGTTCTGGAAGTGTATCTTTGAGACTAGTTAAAACTTGAATATGTTTTGATGATGCTGATGTTATAGTGTCAGTTAATACTGCTTTATCTACAGCTTCTGAAGCAGAGTTGGCAATTTGTTTTGCACTAGATACTTGTTTGTCATAGTCTTTTGTTAAACCGTCAACTTGTTCAGGCATTCTTTTTTGGACCATTGCATTTGCTTCACTTAGTCGAAGTTCTGCAAATTTCAGATGTTTTGCAACTTTATCGTTTTGATTAAATGTAAATGCCAAGTCTAACCCTTCAAATGCTTTTTTGAATCCATATACAAATGAGTCAGGAGTAGTTCCAGGCTCAGGTAAAACATACTCTTTGTCAATTGTTTCAAATTCTGGAACCGCAGATGTGCCAGTTATAGATATCTTAGCAGCACCAGATGGGAATGAAATTGCCATGTTTCTGTAATCATCTGTTTTTAGTTCGGTAAATTGTGCGTCTTTTCCATCAACAGTTACAAAGAAAGCCTTATCTTGTTTATCTGGTTGTTTAGCATCAATTAAAGTTCTAGGCAATTGAGTATAGAGCACACCAGCAGATTCTCCATAGAGGAGAAAGTCTAATGAGTTTGTTTCCTTTTCAGCTACAATACCAAATACTTTGCCGCCGGAAATGACATAACTAATTGACGTATCAGTATTAAAAACTGGGAGGATGCCTGATGACGTGTATGCATTAGTTGGAGCTGGTTGGACAACTCTTGCAGTAATCACACTTGCAGTACTTGATGGATCACTTACGCCAAAGATGTTCATAGCCGATACTCGATACGTGTAAGTTTTATTTTCTAAAAGTCCCGCGTGAACAAATATTGTCTGAAGCCCAATATTTTGAGAAAGAGTATTCCAGTTACTATCTGAATTGGTCTTATACTCTATCATATATCCTGATACTGGATATTTGCCTATGTTTGAAGGTGAAATCCAAGTAAGTTGTACAGTGTCACCAGAATAGAGATTTGCATGAAGTCCCATTGGTGCATCCGGTGTAGATTGAGTTCGTGGTGCAATATCAGGAGTAACATATGAAACACTACCTATATCGCTAGAATACCCTCTACCATCGATACTTATTCTTGTATTTGAAATAGTTGTAGGGCTGTCAAAAACAATCCATGTGTTGGAATTTGGAAGAATTTCCAAAGAGTATGTGGTGCCTTGAGAGTCAAAATAAAGTACTGCACCATTTACATATGTTGAAACAGTTGCCCAGATGCCATTTACCTTACTAACAATATCAGGGAATTGGAAGTTTTTTGTTTGAGGACCAGGAGATGTAAACCCTACAGTGTTAAGGGATCCTGGAGACTGTTGTCCGGTGTAAACTAGTGAACCGCTTGGAAGATAGTTTATCGAAGATGGAGTTACATCATCTAAATCCAAATAGCCGATATGACCTAAATCACTAGAATATAATCTATCATCTATGTTTATTCTAACATTTGAGATATTCATAGAATTATCAAAAATAATCCATGTGTTGGAATTTGGGAGAATTTCCAAAGAGTATGTGGTGCCTTGAGAGTCAAAATAAAGTACTGCACCATTTACATATGTTGAAACATTTGCCCATATTCCATCTATACCAGTGTTAGGGGATTGAAAATACTGCGTTTGAGGACCAGGATTTGTAAACTCTACGGCTGTAGTAGAAGATGGAGACTGTTGTCCGGTGTAAACTAGTGAACCACCTGGAAGATAGATTTGTGTTTGAATGGGATAGTATGATGTGCTAGATGGAATTACAGAAACATCTGGGGAGTGTATGCTTTGAGTACCTCCATCAAAAAGAGCAGTTAATCTAAAGGTATATTTTTCATCTGTTGTGAGTTCCGAAATAGTATAACTTGTTACAAGACCAGTATTTTCAACAACGTTAGCATATACATCATCATCTATTTTCGTATCAATCGAATATCCAATGATTCGTTCACCATATGTATATGATGGAGCAAGCCAATTCAATTGAACTTGTGTAGGATTTACCAAAACAGATGTAACTGTAGGAGAAGATGTTGCTTGTGGAATAATAGATACTACATTTGATGGACTTCCAACACCATTAGAATTAATTGCAGAAACACGGTAATCGTAATTTTTACCAGAATCAATACCTGAATGGTAATATGAGGTCTGCGAAGTACCAGTATTGGAAACTAGAACATTCCATTGGTTCGTTATAGTACGATATTCTATCTTGTAACCTGTAATTATAGAATCATTGTTTTGAGGTGCATTCCAATACAGAAAAACACTAGTGGGTGATGCGGCATTTGCTTGAAGTGATGTAGTAGAATCAGGAACAGAAGTGCCATCTAATGTTGTAGAACTCAGAAGCTTTGTCGGAGTGCTTTGTCCAACTGAGTTTATTGCATATATTTGGTAAAAGTAAATATGGTTTTGTAAAAGATTTTTGTGGGAATAGTTTGTGATGCTCGCAGGGGTTGTGTCTAATTCTATGAATTCTCCTCCATCTACTACATATGTTATTACATATCCAGTAATTGGAGAACCTCCATCATATGGGGCAGACCATGAAAGATTAATTTGATCATCTGTAACTGCATTGATAGAAAAGTTGCTAGGTGGATTTGGAGCCGTTATTGCACTTGCGTCTGAAGGCATTGAAAAAACAATAGCTAATGAAATAACAGACAATACCAAAAATTTTGTTTGTAAGACGTTCCGTATACTATTACAATTATAAATTTGAGTCAACTTATTTTAATTCGGAAAAATAGTAATTAAGAAAGGCTGACATATTTGTTAGTTTAGCATACATTTTTGTTAGTGTAATCTACAAATTTTGGAATAATATAGCTAGAAGGCTATTGACAATTATTATTTATAAAAAAATTTTGCAATTAAGGAAGGGGGTTTTGTATTTTTATTTTAGATGTCTCGTTTTTAATACTTGAAGATAGTAATTCCGTTCCAGATACAACATCTTCTCCATCTACCTGTGAGACATTCTCCTTTGCAGAAACAACATATTGATCAACTGCAGGTTCTGCAAGATCAAATATGTTAGTAAAAAGAAATACCATTATTATTGCAACACTAGCAATACCAACTCCAATAAAATTTCTACTTTTACTCATTATCTAACCATTATTTTAATAAAGTACATTTGAATAACGCTGACATAATTGTTAGTTTAGCATACATGTTTGTTAATTTAACATACAAATTCAGTATGAATTCAAATTTTTAGTATTTTGCCGCTACTGACCATTTACCTAATTTGCTCTATTTTCAAAGTAAAAATTATCCAATAGTTCTAGTGTAAAGAGGTAAAAAATCACTATATTCTAAAAATTAAGAGTCATCTTCTTCAATTTTAGCATAACTAGCCAAACGGAATTTGCTTAAAATTCGTTCGATTTCTTGTTTTTCTTCATCAGGTATTTTTCCATTATGTTTGATTTTGATAATAGATAATGCCCAATTTCTGGTATCATCAATTGCAGTTTCAACATCATTATCAGATTTTTGCTCCAGGTTGGTATCAAATTTTATTTTTAGGCTTTGCTCCATTCTTGATAACATAGATGAACCTCACAAAAAAAACTATTAAATTTTTTTGTGAATCATGAGGGGATTATTAGTTTACATGATCTCGACAGAATAGAAAATAAAAAATAATTTAATAAAATACAATATGTTATGATTCCAGATAATATTTTAGAGGCATGTCTCAATAAAGCAGATTTTTCGGCAATGAAAGTAGTTAAAGATTTAGACAAAAAAATTACTTTTGATGAAATTAAAGAAAAAATACGAAAAGAATACGACTCTAGTTTATTTTATTGTCTTAAAGAAAAAAATTATGCCCAATTTCTAAGACCAGATGATAAAAGCGATTTAACTACTACAAAAATAGAATTAAGAAAGTCAGAGTGCTTACGGCAGTGTGAGCGAGAGTTCTCAGATTAATTTACAATATTACAATTTCGTTTAAAATCATCTTTGATGATTATATCCAGAAAGTCAAGATGCCTAAAGCAATACTCATTAAAACAAAAACCACAATTGTATACGATTGATATCTTTTAGCTTGTGTTTTTTCATGATAGTGTCTGGGAGTTATTCCTATTGCATAGAATGTTATCATTGTACCTAGAATCAGTCCAAGTATATTGGCAGCTGTTAATGTAAGCGAATTAACAAACATGTCAATATCAAGCATTGCAATAGAAATTCCAGTAACTACTGCAGGAGGAACTAATGCAGCAGCTATTGCAACACCAACTAAGATTCCAGGAATGTCAGAGGATATAGCTATTCCCCCAGCTAAGCCTAAAAGAATAGCAATAATTAGAAAGACAGGAGTCATCTCTGTTCTGGATAATATTTCTGGAGTAACCTCTAAATCAATAAAAGGTGAAACAACTGCGGTTAGACTAGCTCCTGTTGCAATAATTACTACAGTTAAAATGAGCCCAGATATAGCAGCTTTGTACATTTTTTTGGGCTTTCCAACTGCAGCGTTAAAAGAAAATGCAGTTATTGGACCCAGTAGCGGAGAAAGCAACATTGCTCCTATGACAAGAGCAGGATTATTTGAAAATAAACCAAATAACGCAACTGCAGATGCAATCACGATCATAAAAAGCAAATTTTTTTGTAATTCAACTGATGGTTCTGTAATTGCTTTGAACTCTTCAGTAAGTTTTTTGTCTTTTTTCTGTTGTTTTTGTTTTTCTTCTTCGTATAATTTATCAGAATAATCAGAGATTGTAGCATCCAGAGACTGACTGATAAGATATATCTCTTTAAATCGAGTTTCCAATAAATCGCCTAATTCATTGATAACATGTCTGGCAAGAATATCAGGAACAACAATCACATAACGGATGAGTTTATCTTCATCCACCATAGTCAATTCAAAATGATAAGAAACCTTGTATTTTTTCAAGATATATTCAACGCTCTGAGTTTGTCTATCAAAGCATGTTAATTCGATTCTTTTCAATCATTCACAACTCTTTTATTATTTCTAATCGACTAGTGCCTTTTTTGTTTATCCATTATTTCAGAAGGTGTGTAATAAAAGGCGGCGAGGGCGAGATTTGAACTCACGCTTCGTTTCCGAAAGTCGTTTTCGAGACGACCGCACTACCTGGCTATGCGACCTCGCCAAAAAAACTAGAAATATCTCCCTAATATAGAAAATCACTGCTGTTTATTTCTACCATATAAAACACCAAAAATCATCAACACTAAACCTGTAACAACCCATCCAATAGAATATCCCATACTATCAAAGAATCCCGTTTGTGCAAAGATAGAATTAATTGATAAACTAACAAAACCACCAATTAGAAAAGCAATGCCTGCCCAAAATATCCACTTGTTCATAATTTTTTATTAAAATTCATCTTAATGATGGTTTCTTGATTAAACAATAAACACAAAATATGCCCTAAATTAATTACAATTAATGGGATTAGATCTTAAACCACTGGTAGTAAGAGAAAAGACAAAACTTGAATCATTTGCTTCAAAAATAATTGCAATAGATGCATACAATGCAATTTACCAATTTTTAGCTATAATAAGAGGGCCTGATGGCATGCAACTATCGGATGCAGAAGGAAGAATTACTAGTCATCTGAGTGGCTTGTTATATAGAAACATCAATTTTTTATCAATTGGAATAAAACCCATCTATGTATTTGACGGAAAGCCTCCATCCTTAAAATCAGCAGAAATTGAAAAAAGACGACAAGTCAAAAAAGATGCTACGATAAAATATGAAAAAGCCATAAGTGAGAGAGATTTTGAATCTGCAAGAAAATATGCACAGCAAACCACCAGCATGAAAGACGGTATGGTTGAAGATTCAAAAAAACTTCTATCATTCTTCGGTATTCCATTTATTGATGCACCATCAGAAGGTGAAGCAACAGCTGCACATCTAACTAAGACAGGACAAGCGTATGCATCGGCAAGTCAAGACTTTGATTCAATTTTATTTGGTGCAAAACGACTTGTAAGGAATTTTACAAATAGCGGAAGGAGAAAAATTCCCAACAGAAATACATACATCGAAATAGAGCCAGAGATTATAGAATATCAAAAAACAATAGAATCATTAGATTTAACCCATGAACAACTAATCGATGTTGGAATATTGATTGGAACAGATTTTAATCCTGATGGTTTTGAACGAGTAGGTCCAAAAACAGCTCTAAAAATGATAAAAAAACATTCCAGATTAGAAGACATTCCTCAGATTCAAGAGCAATTAAATGAAGTACCATTTGAACAAATTAGGAAAATTTTTCTAGAACCAGAAGTTGCAACAGACTCAGTTATCCAGTTTGGAAAAATAGATTATGATGGCATAAAGGAATATCTTTCAAAAGAAAGAAGTTTTTCAGAAGATAGACTAAATTCTGCCCTGAATAGATTGCAAAAAGCCATGGAAAAAAAGAGCCAAACATTAGAAAAATGGTTTTGATAGTAATTTCAATTTAATAATACCCTCATCAACACCTAGAAAGTGTCTCAAACTGAAGCAAGAAAAACATTAAAAGATGCACCACTAATGTGGAGAAGAATTAATTCCATAGGCATAATTTTAGACTGTAATTCTACATACGCAAAAAAACTAGGGTATTCCAAACCTGAAATTCTTGGAAAAACAGTATTTGAACATGTGCCAAAAGAATCATGGGAAACTATGAACAACTCTTTAAAGACTTGGTTTGATACTGGAAAGGTATCTGAGAGAAAAATTACCTTCAGAAAACAAGATGGAACTACCTTTCCTGCAGTACTTTACGCATCAAGTTTGTATGATGAAAAAAATGAGTTAATGGGAAGTAATACCGTTATCTTTGACATTAATGAAATCAATGAACAAAATATTGCCATCTGGAAAAAATTTATTCAAGAATCTCAAGACAAATTAGAAAAAATCAGAAAAGAGCAATATGACAAATTAGATGATAATTCAAAATCAGAATATGATGGATTAAAGAAAATGTTTGATATGTTAGAGAAAATAGATTTTAAATCAATGCAAAAAACTCAATGACTAAAAGATTTTTTCAGATCTTCAAATGCGCTCTGGACTTCGTCTACTGCAGCTCCATCTTCCAAAGTGCTGACATCTCCTATTTTTTCACCGCTAGCGATAGCTTTGAGCAGTCGTCTCATAATCTTACCGCTACGAGTTTTGGGAAGTTTTGAAACAAAGTAAATTTGTTTAGGACTAGCAATGGGGCCAATTTCTTTTCTAATCAAATCATGTAATTCTTTTTCTACATCATTTTTTTCCTTTTTTGTATTTTCTTTGAGTACCACAAATGCAATTATTACCTCACCTTTAATTTCATCAGAGATTCCACATACTGCAGATTCGGCTACATCATCATGTGATACAATACAACTTTCAAGCTCTGCTGTTCCAATTCTATGTCCTGCTACTTTTAAAACATCATCTGCTCTTCCTAAAAGCCAAAGATAGTCATCCTCGTCTTTAATGGCATAATCTCCAGGATAGTAACAGTTTTCGTATTTTGACCAGTATACTTTTTTGTATTTTTCATCATCTTTCCAAAGAGTTAGAAGCATTCCAGGCCAAGGATTTCGTATTATCAAGTAACCTTTCTGATTTTCAGGCACATCCTT
>CAYWRD010000011.1:0-20128 GCA_964460675.1 uncultured Nitrosopumilaceae archaeon | reverse complement strand
ATCATCTCCATTCTACTCGTGATTGCGTTTGGTTTTAAAAGTGTTAGGAGGAAACTATCGACTTTGCCTTTTGAATAAACTGCTCCATAACTGCAACAAGTTTTTGCTGACTTTGAGCTTCCCCATATATTCTTATGATTGGTTCGGTTCCACTTGGACGGATCATAACCCATTCCTTTTCACCTAAGATAATTTTTATTCCATCAGTTGTGTCAGCGTTTGGATATTCTTGTTTAAGTTTCTCAATTAGTTTGGCAGCATCATCAGCTGAACATTCGACTTTATCTTTAGTTGTAAATGATAGTGGAAGTAGTGAAACATTTTCTGACAATGACTTTTCGGATTTGGCCAAAAGATCTAATGCCAATCCCAAGGTCATACAGCCATCTCTTACTTGATTATGAAGGCCAAACATAAAGCCACCATTTTCTTCAAAGCCAATTATGGCACCAGTTGGAACCATTTTTCTTGAAACTTCTACGCTTCCAACCTTTGTTCGAATAACTTTAGAATCAAATTCTGCTGCAAGTTCTTCAATTGCGGAACCAGAGTTAAGACAGGTAACTACGGTAGACTTTGGATTATCAGTAAGAATATGCTTTACAAGTAAAAGCGCGGAACGATCGCCTGTTAATATTTCTCCTTTATCATCACAGAATATACTTCGATCGCCATCGCCATCAAATGCAATGCCAATATCTGCATTATTTTTAATTACAGCATCTGACAGTTCAGAAAGATTTTGAGGGGTAGGTTCTGAGCCCCTTCCTGGAAAAGAACCATCAACATTCTCATTAATTACAATTGTATTACAATTTAATTTCTCACAAAATTTTGGTGCAGTAACTGCCTGGGCTCCATTTCCAACATCTAAAACAACTGTAAGGCTTTTTTTTCTGATTTTATCAGAGTCAATTTTAGATATTACACCATCAATGTAGGTTTCAATTGCTTTTGGTTCCTTACCAGTTATTCCCCAAGTAGTGGCTTTTTGCCAGTCTTTTTTAAAATAAATATCTTCAATTATCAGCTCATCTTGGCGAGATATTTCTACACCATCACTTGCAACAGGTTTTATTCCATTATAATTTGGAGGGTTATGAGAAGCAGTAATCATTATCCCTCCAGAGTATCCCAATTCCTTTACACAGTATTCTAGACAAGGAGTAGGGACTAATCCAGTATTGTTGCAATCAATTCCAGAGTAGTTTAATGCAGAACATACTACATTCAAGACTGCAGGACTTGAGTCTCGTCCATCATAACCAACCAAAAGAGGTCCGGATTTGAAATATTTTGCAACAGCTAAAGTCAAATCATGAACAAATTCTAATGTAAAGTCTTTATCAAAAACTCCTCGAACACCATTTGTTCCAAATAATTTTGCCAATGTATCATCTCAATAATAGATAAATTTGTGTCTAGTGGCAAGTCCGTTGCGGGAGTTGCCAAGCCTGGTCAAAGGCGCAGGGCTTAGGACCCTGTCTCTTAGGGGTTCGTGGGTTCAAATCCCACTTCCCGCATACAATTTTAATTCATTAATGATTAATAATAAGGCGATTTGACCAAAGAAAAGTCATGAACAAAACAGTAGTTGGAATTACTGTAGTTGGAAAAGACAGAGAAGGAATTGTTGCAGCTTTTACAAATTTTGTGTTCTCTAAAGGAGGAAACATTGAACAAGTAAATCAGAATGTCATCAAAGGATTATTTGGAATGTATTTGGAGGTATCATTTACAAAAAAACTATATGTAAAAAAATTTGATTCTGAAATTCAAAAATTAGCAAAAAAAGAAAAAATGGATGTAAACACGCATCATGAGTCTAATTCACAAAAAAACATTGCAGTGTTTGTGACAAAAGAGCCACACTGTCTTCAAGAGATACTTGATAATAGAAAATCATTAAAAGGAAAAATATCAGTTATTGTAGGAACTGAAAAAACTCTACAACCAATTGCAAAAAAAGCAAAAATTCCATTTATCGCAGTTGAGGAAAAAACTCAAGAAAAATCAGAAGAAAAAATTATCGAGATTTGTAAAAAGTATGACATTGATTTGATAGTTTTAGCTAGATACATGAGAATCCTAACACCAAACTTTGTTTGGAGATATCCACACAGGATAATTAACATTCATCCATCATTACTTCCAGCATTTCCTGGTGCATTAGCATATGCACAAGCTTATGAGAGAGGAACTAAAATTATTGGCGTTACTTCTCATTATGTAACTGAAAACTTGGATCAAGGACCAATTATTTTCCAAGACTCTTTCAAAGTGGATCCTAATGATACACTAGAACAAATAAAATCCAAAGGTCAAAAGCTAGAAGCTACAACACTAGTAAAAGCCGTAAAGATGCACTTAGAAAACAAACTAGAAGTAAGGTGGAGAAAGGTTCACATAAAAACAAAGTGAATCAGATGGATATATTTTCACTAACAGATCCTAAATTACGTAAAGCAATAAAATCAAAAAAGACAGCAGTACTTCCTGTGGGATCAGTAGAACAGCATGGGCCACACCTACCAGTATCTACTGATTCAGATATTGTAACAGAGGTTGCAAAAAGGCTATCAAAACAAGGCAGTTATCTTTTGATGCCAACAATAACTTCTGGAGTATCCTACGAACATGCCCCTTACTTTAATCTCAGCATAAAAGAATCAACGCTAAAAAAAGTATTAACTGATCTATGTGAGTCGTTGTACGCCAACGGAATCAAAACAGTCTTCATAATTAATGGCCATCACGGAAACCACAAGGTAATCAAAAAGATAGAAAAAACAAAGAATCCAAGAATTTTTGCATTTTCATATTGGCATTTTATGAGTCAAGATTTCGATCATGCAGGATTTGCAGAAACTTCTTTGATGCTTGAAATATCAAATAAAGCAAAGATGAATCTTGCCAAAAAAGGACTGATTACTGATGGAATGACAAAAAAAGAAATTGCCAAAATTGGAAGATTGGCACAAAAATCGTTTCCAAAAGTTACTAAAAACGGAGTTTGGGGCGATCCAACAAAAGCTTCCAAAAAGGAAGGAAGTAAAATGTTAGCTGAAATTGTAAAAAACCTCCAAAAAAAGTGTCAAACATGCCTAACAGGTCATGGCTCAAAGTTACACCAATGAAATTTTAATATAATCCTCCACAATCAAAGCCAATAAGTGATATAATGTCCGTTGACATGGCAGTAAAAGTACTTGACGAAAGTATCGATAAGGTAGTCTTGATTAAGCTCAAAGGCGGCAAGACCATACGAGGCAGTCTACTAGGATTTGATCAACATATGAATCTGCTACTCGACCAGTCAGAAGAGATCCCTTCTGAGGGCGATTCAAAGAGCCTTGGGACCATAGTAGTGAGAGGAGACAACGTAGTTATGATTTCTCCTCCACCATCAAATTAGGTGGTAGCATATGGTAAAAGGTACAACTTCGATGGGTGGTTTTACAAAGAAAAAGGTACACATCAGATGTAGACGATGTGGAAAAAACTCCTATCATAAAAGACATAGACAATGTTCAAGTTGTGGATTCCCAGAGGCAAAGATAAGAAAATATTCTTGGATCAAATGGTATACATAAATGCAAGAATTTGCAATTATCCTTAGTTCATTAGCTGGCGTAGCAACAGCTGCGGCTGTAAGAAAAATGCCAAGAAACAAAACTAAACTTCTGAGTCTTGGAGCTAGCTCACATATCAAAAGCCAGATTAATTCATTAAAAATTGAAAAAGATATTCTAACTAAAACAATTTCCAGACTGTATCAAGCAGACTCTGAATATTCTAAGATTCAACGAGACAAATTACTGCTCAAATATCAGCATCAATTGGGAATAGTACTAGCCAAACTAGAAAAACTAGAGCAAGCAAGTCACCATCCTGACTTGGGACCGGTAGGTGACGGATTAATCACACTAATGGATCAAAAACTATCCAAACTAGACGATAGATTGTATGAGTTATCTTCTAAAATTCAAACCTCTGAAATTAAACCAAAGACACAACAAAAGGTAGAAGAAGAACCAAAAGAGCAGGAAGTAAAGAAACAAGAAAAACAAAAAGCAGAACCATTCAAGTTTGATCAAAACACAAAACCATTTACCTTCCCATCTAATACTAAGAGAACTTCATTTGAATTAGCTACCCTAACAAGATTTTCTAAGAAAGAGCCAAAATTCTTTACGCAACAAAAGCAGTATGTAAAACCAAAAGAAGATATTGTAGAGGAGGTAATTCAACCAAAACCAAAAGTTGAAGATAAAGTCGAGATCGTCAATACATCTCAAACAGCACAGCCAAAGGTAGAAACTACAAAACCTGAACCACCAAAAGAAATCAAACCGCAGTCTCCTCTTGGTCCAAAACCAGATCTTACAAACGAAGTATCAAAAATCAGTCAATACAAAGCTCTTCCAAGTCCTCAAGAAAAACCAAAGAAGGTTGCTTATGATGACTTTGAGGATGATGACAGTGACGATGATATCGACAAAATCAAAGGCGACATCATGAGAGTTCTTGCAAAGCTAGATCAAGCAGAGGTAGAGTAGTTGTCTTATGATGATGCCATAAAGGCATTATCTAATGATGCATTAAAACATGTACAAGATGAGTTTGTTTTAGGTCTAGGTAGCGGTAGGGCAGCTACTGCATTTGTAAAATCATTGGGAAAATTAATCAAAGTCAAAGATTACAACATCAAAGGAGTTCCAACTTCTTTGCAGATCAAGTTAATTGCAGAAAAAGCTGGAATTGAACTGCTTGAAGCAGATCAAGTTAAACATATCGACATAGTGTTTGATGGTGCAGACCAGATTGATTCTCAGCACTATTTAATCAAGGGAGGTGGAGGTGCATTACTCCGTGAAAATATTCTCACCAGTCTAGCAAAAAAAGTAGTAATAATGGCAGACACTACAAAATTTGTAAAAAATTTCAATAGACCAGTGCCAGTGGAAGTTCATCCACTTGCTAGAAACTCAATTCAAAGAATAGTCAAAGTTTTAGGAGGGAAATCAGAGTTGCGTGTATTGGATAGAGGATATCCTTTCTTTACAGAAAATGGAAACATCATACTTGATTGTGACTTTGGGACAATAAAGAATCCAAAACTTTTGAGAAATAAAATTCAGCAGTGTGCAGGAGTAATGGAAGTTGGAATTTTTACACGAAAACCAGATATAATTTACAAGGCAAAATCTGGCGGTAAATTCGATATTTTATAGAACTAATTTTCTGGTACGTTTTGGTGTCTTATTGAATCCATAAATTCAGGATTCTCCAACATTAATTTCATCATTTGCTGACGAATTTCAGGATCATTCATCATTGGTTCTAATATTGGCCCCATCATTTGGTCTGCCATATTTGCCATATGGGAGGGATTTTCAATCATAAAGTCATGCATGTCTTGAGTCAGATTAGGATTAATCCATATTCCATGCATGATATTCATCATTCTATCAAAATTTGAAAACGCCATACTGCTGCCTGTATGTGGTGTGTGGCTAAATTCAGGACACCACTTACACTCAGACATCGGCATTCCTTGATTCATTCCCTGTGAAGGCCCATGACCCATTTGTGAACCCATCCCAGATGGCATCTGATGTACTGAATCCATCCATTGTGGGTTTTGTTGTAATTCCTTTTCCATTTGAGGATGATTTTTCATTTGTTTGAGCATTTGTTCTCTAAGCTGCGGATCAGAAGTCATGGGTCCTACGACGTTTGATAAAAATTCAGGGTTTTTTTTCATCTGCAAAATCCAATTTGTCATGGTTTTATTCATCATCGAAGGATTATTTACCATCATAATATGCCAGTGTTCCATAAGACTTTGATTTTCTGCCATGTTTTGCATCAAATTATTCATCATTGCGGGGCGATTCATCATAATAGAAGAATCAAACATACCATATCCGCGATCAACTAACTTTAGATATGCATTTGGTGAAACACATGCAGGTGCACCATTATTTTTTTGCAGCAATACTAACCCCTCTTTACATGTTAATTCATCAATGTCAGAGATTGTTTTCCATTGATGTCTAGGTGGAATGAAAGGGTTTTCTTGGCCAGATGAGTTTAAAATTAATGTAGGCGATATTGCCGTAACTAAAGTTATTCCAAGTATGATAGAAAATACTTTTTTCAAAACCGAATACATTTTTCCATCCAAATAAAAAAATATTTCGAGTTTATTTGACAGGTCTTGTGACGTGTTCACCATAGCCTAATTTTCCTACAATTTCAAAGTCTTCAGCTATTATTTCTCCTCTAACTATTGTTTTGAGAGGCCAACCTTTCAGTTGCATTCCTTCGTATACAACATAATCAGAAAAACCTCCAAACAAATCTGATGTGACTTTCTTTTCATGTTTTAGGTCGATCATAGTAATGTCGGCATCTGATCCTTTTTGGAGGGAACCTTTTTTTGGATACATTCCAAATATTTTAGATGCATTCAGGCTCGTAATTTGAGCAAGACGCTCCATTGAAATTCTATTTTGATTTATTCCATAGTGTAATAGTATAGGGATTACAGTTCCAATCCCAGGAAATCCAGCTAATGATTCCCATACATTATCTCCTACCTTAAGTTTTAGTTGGTTAGCTACGTGGTCTGTTCCTACAGTATCTATTTGATTTTCAGATAAGGCATTCCATATTGCAGAATTATCTTTAGATGTTCTAATCGGTGGCATTACTTTTGCAAGATATCCTTGTTGTTTTTCATAAGATAGTGTAAGATAGTGGGGACATGTCTCAACAAAAATCTTGGTTCCCTTTTGTTTTTCTTTGAAAATTTGTTCCATTGCAGTCTGTGATCCAATATGCACGAAGTAAATTGTACAATCATATCTTCTACCAAATTCAGAAACTCGTTTTATTGCCTTTGCTTCAAATTCAGGTGAACGACTATTAGACCAAGCAGATAATCCATCTTTGTGTTTTTCTTTTGCAGCCTTCATGCCACATGCACAAGACTCATAGTCTTCTGCATGAACTAAAACTGGACATCCTAGTGTCGCAGCTTTTTTTACAGTTTCTTCTACAATGTTATCATTGACATCTACAGTAGCTGCTTGTAATTGAGAAGAGTACGGAGGCATATCCATGTAAACATGACCTACTTCTCCACCAAGATTCATGTATATTTTAAAAGATGTAATTCCTTTATTGACACAATAATCCATCTCAGAAATTTGTTGGGGCGAAAAAACAGATGCGTGTATTGCATAATCAATATAGTGATTTGTTGAAGATGCCTCAAGTTGTTTATCAAGGGATTGAGAAAAAGGCTTTTCAAGTCTAAGCATTCTCATCATAGTTGTAATTCCTCCAATTGCTGCTGCATGAGACTCTGTTCGTGCAGCTTGATCTATTGGAGAGTAAACTCCATAGTGGACATGTGTATCTATAGGGCCTGGAATTGAGATTAGGCCAGTGCCACTAATTTTTTGATCACATGAAGGAACATCATTCGTAAGTCCAATAATTTTTCCTTCATCAATTACAATATTTTTTTCAACTATTCCTTGAGGTACAATTACTCGTGAATCAGTAACTACAGTATCAAAAGTCATCATTACGACTTTTTTTTGGACTTTATTATGCGTTATAGAAAATGAATAAAAACAGAAACCGGAGTTTGTTTTTGAGGGCCGGTGGTTTAGTGGTATAATGCCGCGTTCGCAACGCGGATGTCAGGGGTTCAATTCCCCTCCGGTCCACTTTTTATGAATATATTCAATCTTAACCAATTTACTACGAAAAAGTGTGGAAAAAAAATTAAATAACAATAAAAAGGATTTTTTAACATGAGTTACGCACATCCAGAAGTTTTAGTTGATACTGAGTGGGTATCACAAAATCCTCCAAATGATAAAAGAAAGTTAGTAGAGGTAGATTATGATCCAGAAAATGGATACAGAAAAGGTCACATTCCAAATGCAAGTTTAATTTGGTGGAAGAGAGACATTAACGATCCTGTTACTAGAGATATTATAAACAAAAAACAATTTGAAGAACTAATGTCAAAAAATGGAATTACTCCTGATAGCGAAGTAATTCTTTATGGTGACTTTAACAATTGGTTTGCAGCATTTGTGTTTTGGGTTTTCAAGTATTATGGACACAAAGACGTCAAGATAATGAATGGTGGACGAAAAAAATGGGAGTTAGAAAACAAAGAATACACAACAGAAGAACCACAAATATCTCCTACTCAGTATACTGCACAACCACCAGATGAAGGACTTCGTGCATATTTGTTTGATGTAAGAAGAGCACTTGACAAAAATGATACTGTAATGGTAGATGTTAGATCTCCAGCAGAATTCAAAGGAGAGATAACTGCACCACCAGAGTACCCAATGGAACATGCACAGAGAGGAGGTCATATTCCAAGTGCAAGCAATATTCCATGGGCAACTGCTGTAAATGATCAGGATGGTACTTTCAAGGCAGTAGAAGAGCTAAAACAAAACTACGAACCAAAAGGAATCACACCTGACAAGGATGTAATATGTTATTGTAGAATTGGAGAGCGTTCTTCGCATTCATGGTTTGTCCTAAAATATCTACTTGGATATCCACAAGTCAGAAACTATGATGGTTCGTGGACTGAGTGGGGAAACATGATAGGAAACCCCGTGGAAAAATAAATGCTCTTAGATTTACCAGTACTGAAAAAAGGATCATACTATTTCATAAAAGAGAATGATTCGGATTTTATTTTAGAAGACAGGACAAAACGAGGTCTAACTGTAAAAGAAACATCTATGGATGAAAAATTGAAAGTTACCGCAGATAAAGGAATGATTCACGATATGGACGGTATTGGTCATTGGGTACCGGTTAGATGGTATTTTCCAAAAGACTCCTTTAATGTAGAACAAGTTACAGAAAAAGCAGAAATTATGGAAAAAAAGTACCAAGAGCTCCGTGAGCTTACTTGTCCTGACGATTAAACTACAGTAGATTATTTTACTACAGTAACTGGTGGTTTTGCTTTGTGTAAAACAAAGTTAGATGCACTTCCCAAGAAGATTTCTTTAGGAAAACTAAGCCCTCTTGCGCCTATAACTATATGATCAATCCTGTTTTTTGGGTTATTTGCAAAAGTTGTAAGATCAATTCCAGCTGCTCTGCCAGCTATACAAATTCCCTCAAAATTTAGATCGTGTTTTTCAACCTTCTTTCTAGCATTTTCGATAATCTTTTTCATTTCTTTGGACCATTTTTTTTCAGGAATTTTTGGTGCATGGACTGCAGTGAAAAGACCATGAGTAGTATCACTATGAACTCCAACTATAGTAGCCCCAGTAGGTTTTGCCAAAGATATAGCTTCATTCAGCCCTTTTAAGGAATGTTTTGAACCATCCAAACACACCATAATTCTTTTTGTCATATTAAAAATCAGAAATTTTAGAATTTAAATTTTAAACAAAATATAAACTAAGAATAAGCTAGTGTTTTGATAATATCGGTTTTGCTAATTATTCCAATTAGATTTCTGTTACCAGACATCACACCAGCTCCGTTGATATTTTTAGTAACTGCCAATAGGTGATCATTTCCAACAAAAATTGGTTTGTTCATTAGGTCACTTATACTCAAGATAATACCAGCCTCAATTGATATGATGTAATAGATCAACATAATTTCCATGACTGAAAATTAAGCCCATTATGACGGGAAAGTATTATACATTGACACCGATAATACTGTCTTATGAAAACATTTGATGGTAAAAAGGCAGCTGAAGACTACATGTCTACTCACACTCTTGCATTTTCAACCCCAGAACTTACGCTTATGAGATTTGCATTTTGGTTAGGAGATACGGTGCCAGATCCTGAAGACAAGGACAAAACAGTACCAAGAATGATGACATTTATGAAAGAGCAAGACTTTGAACCCGTAGTTATAGATGATGACACATACGTACCTACAGGTGCAGTAAAAAATACTGGAATGTATGGAAATGCACAAAAAGAATCTAGTTCTGAAGGAAAGTTTTGTTCTGAATGTGGGACAAAAATCTCAGCAACTGCAAAATTTTGTCCTGAATGTGGAACCACTCAGGACTAAACAGGTTTTCCTTATACTTTATTCCCACATTTTGTACAGAATTTTGCATTAGCTCGAAGTTCTGCACCACATGATGAACATCCGTTTCCACTAGATCTTTTTGGCATCATAGAAGGATCAGGAGAAGGTAATGTACCAGCATCTCCAAATGCTTCTTTTGCAGAGACGATTCCTGGAGGTCCTCCCACTGGATTATCTTTTGTACCAGATCTGGGAGGGGGGTTCATTCCGCCACCCATCATTCCTGGCTGACCCATACCAGGCATCAAGCCAGGAGATTGTGTATTTCCACTTCCTTTTCCAAGAGATTTTCTAATCTCAAACATTACTTTTATTGCAAGAAATTCTAGTGCTGAATAAGCAACAACATAATCACCAAGTTTTTGAAAAAATTCTTTATCATTTATTTTTCCTTGTTTGTACATGTTATTTGTATCCAAAAATTGCTCATAGTATCCCTGAGATTCATCAAACAATGATTCTAGTTTATCAAATAACATATTGAGGGTGTCTACTTCCCCGCCTGGATTGTACGACATAAGCAGATTTTGGTTTTTGGATTATTAATTACTTTAGGATCAGTTATTGGAAAAATTACAAATTTTTTTCTTTTTGAGTGCGTAAATTCATCAAGTAGACTATTTTATAGCATAAAAACAAACAATACCTATGAGCCAGATACCAGAACAATTCTCAGAACAAGATTACATTAATCTTGAGACATACAAAAAAGATAGAACTGGAGTTAAAACACCAGTTTGGTTCGTGACAGATAGAGATACCATTTATGTCATTACAAGAGAAAAGACTGGGAAGGTAAAAAGAATCAAAAATAATTCCACGGTAAGAATTTGTCCATGTTCGTTTAACGGTACTCCAAAGGGAAACTGGGTTTCAGGTACTGCAACAAAAGTGCAGGGAGAAGAAGAAAGAAAAGCAATATCTCTTCGCAAGAAAAAATATGGAATAAAGGCAAAGCTTGCAGGTTTTCTAACAAAAGGAAAGGGCGACTTGATTGTATATGCTATCAAATTAGATTATTCAGACTGATAGCTATCAGACAAAATGATACAAACAAAGATTCCATTTCCTGAAATTGCCTGCGCGCTATGATTTATTCCCTTAGGAATGAATATTGTGGATGGTGATGATACCTGATATGTTTCGTCTTCTAATTGAATTTTATATTTAAGCTCAGATTTTTCTGATAAAATTAAGTTTATTTCATCATGATCATGTTTGTGAAGTTGGCTGTACTTTGGTAGATCCTTTGAGGCATCAACAAAATGAACAGCTACATGCGTATCTGATTCTGGAATGGTATTCTTATTTAGCATAGAAAGTCTTTTGATTGGGGCATTTCCATGAAATGGAACCTTCTCTAATGGTTCCTCAATTCCTTTTTGAATAAATTTTTCGTATTTACCCATTAGTTATACTCCCTCATTCTATTAATTAATCTGAAACATCATAATAGTGATCATATAAGTGATAAAACCTAAGGTATGTCAATGTCTGCAGATAGAACGTCGGAGTGGTTTGTTCCAAAATTTGGCTCAAAGAGATTTCGAATTAGTGTTGGAATACTGTTTCTTCCGTATACAAGCATTGTAACCTGTTTTGCTGCACTAGGAGCAATTTCTGGCCCATTACAGTTAGAAAGAATAGCTGCTATTTGTGTGGTTTATGTTTTAGCTTTAGGAGTAAGCGCACATCTATTGGATGCTGTAGGAGGCAAAACCAAACCATGGGGAGATCTTCCCAAAAGAAAGATTTGGATAATTGCATTATTTTCATTAGGAATTGCATTTAGTATAGGAATTTATTTTGCAATACTAGATTCTCCATGGCTTATACCAATAGGAATTATTGAGGGATTCTTTCTTTTTGCATACAACTTGGAATTATTTGGTGGGAAATTCCACAATAACGTATCTACTATTTTTTCGTGGGGTATTTTACCAGTGTTTGCAGGATCTGTCATACAAACAAATTCAATTACGTTTGAAACACTTGTAATTGCTACACTCACATCAATTGTAACATATGCCCTAATCAAAACATCAAGAAAGTACAAATTACTTATGAGAAATAATGGAGACGTTCAAACAATAAAACAAAAGGAGTTGATCTTGAAAATCATTACTGTAGGGGTAATTTCGTCTACTATTCTATTTTTTATTATCAGATACCTTGAATTAATTTAATCGGGTTTCTATTTTTGGGCAGCTAAAATTGCCGACGTATGCCAAGTCATAGGCTCTACTTTGACTTTGAATCCATTTTTTTTAAGATGATAAGCATATTCTTTTGTCCAGTTAGTGGTTTTGATTAAGCTAGGAAGGTTTTGAAAAGCGTCTTTCCAGCTAGGAATAAGAAAACCAGACAATTGTAATAATACGAAATATGAGTTCCAGAGAAATTTAACAACTGGGTTTTTTGGATAAATAAAGTCATGAAGAATTATTCTTCCATTTGCATTAAGATGCTTTACGCATTTTTTGATCAAGGTGTTTGCATTACAATATTTTGGAATATAGGATGAACAAATACAATCAAACTTTTTATCAATATTCAACATTTCAGCGTCTTGATGAATAAATGATACGTTAGAAAACGATAAAGAGTTTTTTTTTGCAACCTCCAAATAGCTTTGGGTTATATCGATACCAATAATTTCGGATTCTGGAAATGCTTTGGCTATTTTTCTTGTCAGTATGCCAGTACCACAAGCAAGATCTAGTATGGTTTTAGGGTTTTTCATTTCTGTAATTATTTTATTTTTCCAAAATCTGTCTTTACCAAAGGTAGCGTAATTCACAACTCTATCATATGTTTTAGAAGTGTTATCAAAAAAATCTGGAACAAGATCCTTTGGTGTTGATTTCATTATTTTCAAATTCACCATAAAAGAATTTAAAAGAAAAGGTAAATCTCTAAGAAAACTCGAACATATTCAAAAGAATACTAAATACCACATAATAAGCAACATAGAATGCAAGCAAGAAGATTCCTATCCATAAGCAGTTTTTTGCCTTTGAAGGATCATCATTTCTTAAGATATAATATGCAAATACTGCCCCAAATATGCTGAATATTAGAGGTAATGCATACCAAAAGATACTACGTTCTTTGTGTTCAGACATTGTGAAATCTAGTTTTTTATGGTAAAGATGATTGATAAGTAAAAAATGAAAATGAGTCTATGCAGTAAGTGCTCTGTCAATCATGTTTTTGTAGGATTCTTTTGATGCTGCTCCTACTTGTTGGCTTACAATTTCACCTTTGTTAAATAACATCAGTGTTGGAATACTAAACACGTTGTATTTTGAAGCAATTTCATTGGCTTCATCTACGTTGACTTTGCAGAACTTTACTTTACCTTCGTAATCGTTGGCTAGTTCTTCGACTACCGGTCCTACCATTCTACACGGGCCACACCATTCTGCCCAAAAATCAACAAATACGGGCTTGTCAGATTCAATAACCTTTGTTTGCCAATCTTTTGTATCTGAAATATTTTCCATTCTAAATTATTATCAATAAAAGATCCCTAAAAAGCTTCACCAGAATTCCACCATAGTTTTGGTAGGAAAAACTACTAGTTGAATATACTTAAATGATGTTTGAGTAATGTTTTGTGTATGAGCTCAGAGCTTAGATTAAAAAAATTGAGAGGATCTGGCGGATATGTTATGGCAAAGGTTTCCGATGACGAACAAATGAAAGGAAATCTTGGGGGCCCAGATTTGTTTTTAGCACCAATTGGTAGATTAGATAAAGATAGAATTACAAAATATTTTTGCAATACATGTGAAAAGGAATTTGAAGATTCACCAAAAATAGAATATGAAAATCCAAACGAAGAAGTTGCAGAAAATTTGACATTAGTAGAAAAGGGGCAATATCTGTGTAATTCTTGTAATTCCTCTCTTGCTGAATACAGAGAATTTAGAAAGTCAGATGAATCAGCAGAAGTAGGTGCAGCAAAACCAATAGCTGCTTCACAACAGCAATCAGAAGTTTCGTCTGAACAACCAGAACAGACACAAGATACATCACAAAAGATTCACCCACAAGAAGTTCAAAAAGAAGCCCCAACGCAAACCTCAACAGCAGAACCAACAGGCAAAATTAGTTCAATTGAGGGACTTGCAGTATACGATGAAAATGCAACAAAAATAGGCATTGCAAAACAAGTTGGAGTTGATGCTTCACAAACTATGGTGCTAGTAGTAACAAAAAACGATGGTGCTGAAACAACTATTCCTTGGACAAAAATCAAAAAAGTGGGTGAAGTGATTCTTTTGGGTTCGCCTGATGTACCTGCCACAGCACCACCCCAAGTTCAAACCCAGCAAGGAAAATGTTCTAGTTGTGGTTTTGAAAATAAGGAAGGCTCAAAGTTCTGTGAACAGTGCGGAAACAAGCTCTAAGTTAGCAACCAATTTAACCCATGAGATAATCGAAAAATAATTGGCTAAAAGTTCTATTAAACGTGGAGTAATCAAAGATATTGCAATTGTTGCAATCGGGGTTCTAGCTATATGGATAGGACTCCAGTTTGCATTTGGAACTCAAAATCCATTCTATGTAGTATCTAGTGGCAGTATGGTTCCAGTGCTGGAAGTCTATGACGTGTTGGTAGTTTCAGGTCATGTAGATTTTGAAGACATCAAAGTAGGGGATATTATTGTATTTGATAGACCGTCAGGTCATGATAGAGTAATTGTACATAGAGTAGCTGCCATTATTGATGATAATCCAAAAACAATTAGAACTAAAGGAGATGCCAACCCAGCATCAATTCCAGGAACCGACTTTCCTGTAACTGAACAGGAATACATTGGAAAAGTATCATATGTAGTACCTGAAATTGGATACATTACCCAAGTTCTTCGTCCTCCAATAAACTACATCATCATTGCTATAGTCATTGGAGTAATGGTAGTAAAACAGATTGCCAAAAAGAAAAGAGAAAAAGAGCTCACATTTGAGGATCCATTTGGCGATAAAAGCACACAGGAGGAGTCACCGACGGATCTTCCTGAATTAGATAAACTAAAGAAAGATACGGATTCTGAACCTGAATTAAAACCAAAAGAACCAGAGCCAGAAGAAATTCCAGATGAAAAAGAGTCAGAAGATAAAAAATAATTTTGCTAATCACAGGCAAGCAGGTTCACATAATGCATAGATAAAAAAGCAAAAGATCGTCCTGCTTGCTAGTACTATAAGTACCTCATTTTCACTAAAAAGGGATCCTAATCAATTCTTAGTAAAAAAAGAAAATTTTGTAGTAAAACTTAACTTGTGTTTTCAATTGCTTTCTTGCCAAGCAATTCATTATAGAGTTCAATTGCTCCGCTTTCATCTTTTGGTCCAACTATTACAGCAGAACCTTTCTTCATGAAACTCACTGAAAATTCATTTGTACGCATAGACAAACCAAGTTCGCCTTGATTTTCAACAATGAATCCCTTTTCTTTTGCAATCGAAGTTACTTTTGGAACGTCAAGATCAAACATTTTAGTTGGCGTAATTGAAAAAGTACGCTTACCTCTGTTTCTTCCACATAATTCTTCTAAAATGAATTCTTTCTTTACAGTTTCTTCTAGTTTTCCAGAACCACATATAGGACATTCGTCAGCTCTAAAGGTACGTGTACTTGTAAAATCAACATTTTCTATATCAATGTGCAAAATTCTATCAGATAAGCTTGGTTTTTTGCCAAGTATTATTTTTACAGCTTCTGCTACTTCTAAACCTCCAACTATTGAAAGAATGGATGGATGAACACCCTCAATAGAGCACGTAGGCATTGAATCTTCATCTAGTTCAGGAAACATACAGTAATAGCATGCAGATTCTTTTGGAAGTATGGTAAATACCTGTCCAGACACACCAACTGCAGCTCCAGTTACAAATGGAATGTTATGTTTTACACATGCCTTGTTTAATGCATATCTTGCATCAACTGAATCCAATGCATCAATTACAACATCACATCCTTCTACTACTTCAAGTGCTGTATAATCATTAACTGAAATTGCTAAGGGTTCTATAGTACATTCAGGGTTTAGTTTATTGAGCTTTTTAGCTGCTGCTTCTACTTTGACCTGGCCTACATCATCTTCATCAAACATTGTTTGACGATGTAAATTAGATAACTCAATTACATCCCGGTCTACAATACGTAGTGTGCCAACACCCATAGCTGCTAATCTACTAGTAATTGGATTTCCCAATCCACCAGTTCCAACAACGCATACTTTTGCGTTTTTTAGTTTTAGTTGTCCTTCATATCCAATCTCTTCTAACATTACTTGTCTAGAATAACGATCAAGTTCTTTTGCAGACAAGTCATCAGAACCACCTGCCACTGCAGGTAAAATGTAAATTTCATCACCGTCTTTTAGTGAAGCGTCTAATCCTCCGGCAAACTTTGCATTTTTACCATTAATGTAGATGTTAATTAGAGAGCGAGGTTTTCCGTCAGCTTCTAGCACTCTACGTTTAAAGTCATCACCCATTACTTCTGCCATTTTGTTGAATGCCTCAGATAGCGAAGAAACAGAAATCTCGGTCTTCTTTTCACCGCCTCCTGAATTTAGGACAGATGGAATTGTAAACGTGATATTTGCCATAATTTATCTAACCACTGCTGCAATTTTAGATACATCTGCTTGCATTACTTCAGGCTTTTGTAATACTTCCATAATAGAGTCTGTTGCCTTCAGACCATTTCCCGTAACATAACATACAGTAGTATCATTTTTGTCAATCTTACCGTCTTCTACCATTTTTTTCAATACAGACACCGCTACACCACCTGCTGGCTCTGTAAATATTCCTTCAGTCTTTGCAAGTAAAATTATAGCATCTAGGATTTCCTTGTTGTTGGTTTCTTCTGCAAATCCATTGTATTGTTGTAGTCTTTTCAAGACGTAACGTCCATCTCCAGGATCACCAATAGCTAAACTTTTTGCAATAGTGTCAGGATTCTCAACAGGTATAACATCTGTGCTATTTTGTTTGAATGCTGAAACTACAGGGGAACATCCAGTAGGTTGTGCTGCAATCATGTGCATTTCAGATACATCGCCTAGTAGTGAAGATTTTTGCATTTCTTCAAATCCCTTACAAATTGAATTTAGCATTGCACCACTTCCCACTGGAACAATTAATTGATCAGGAACCTGCCAGTTTAGTTGTTCGGCAACCTCAAATGCTAAAGTCTTTGATCCTTCAACATAATAAGAACGCATGTTAATGTTAGCTACACCAATTCCTTTCTGATCACCAATTTGTGATGCAATTCTATTTGCATCGTCATACGTTCCATCAACTGCAATAAAATTTGCACCGTATGATAATGCTTGTGTAATTTTGGCTAGTTCAATATCGCTTGGTGCAAATATGTGACATGGAAAGCCTCCCTTTGCAGCATGTGCAGCTACAGCAGATGCTAAATTACCAGTTGATGCACAACCAACTGCGTCTAATCCAAACTCTTTTGCTTTTGATACTGCAACACCTGCTGGCCTATCTTTAAATGAAAACGTTGGGTTTACTGAATCATTTTTTATGTAAAGATTATTCAAGCCTAGTTCTTTTCCAAGATTTTCAGCTTTGGTGAGTGGTGTTAGCCCTGCATCAATACTGACAATATTTTTACGATCCTCTATTGGCAATAATTCAAAATAACGCCAGTAAGTTTTTTCTCTTGTAACAAACTGATCTTTTGATAATTTTGGAAAATTATTGTAATGAACATCAAGTGGACCAAAACACTCATCGCAAATATACTTGAAAGTAGGATCATACTCTTTTTTACATTCTCGACAGACTAGCTTTATTTTTGACATCTAAACAACTCACTGAATAAGATACATAAAAAATCCTAATATCAAGTTTAGTAATACTTAATTTTTACAAGCAAAAAATTTAGTAAAATTTTCCTTATTTTTATGAAAAATCCAAGTAGATGTGTTTGTAGTACAAAAATTAGAAAAAAATAGCAAATTTTACAAAAAACTGATTTAATGACAAGGTTTTTACCGATTTTCAGTCAATAGCAAAAAATGTCCAAAAATCAGGCAGTAATTATAATCGGCATTATAATAATAGCAGTATTAATTGCAGTGTTATCACTAACTATACCAAAAGACGAGGTCATTGACATAACAACGAATGAATTAGATCTAAATGAAACTCAACAGAAAATAATTGAAAAAAGCCTAGAAGAAATTGAAGAAGAAATGTTAGAAGATATGGATGATGCAGTAAATTCTGAGTATGATCCAACAAGACTTAGGGAGTGGATTACATCAGGACCATTTCAGATAGATAGAAAAGAATACTTTTTGGGAGAAAAAGTATTCCTTAGAATTGGTGGATTGCAAGATGAGACCGGAAGTATTGCATTTCTAAGACCACTCAATGAAACACACTATTCAGTTTATTTGACAATCCCATTTGATGCTGCTCAGAAGCAAGCCTTCAATTATTATATTGATCCTCAGTTATCAAAATCAAAAGACATCTGTTCATATGAAGATGTAGTTGGAGAATGGACAGTAGTATTTAGGGGTACAGATTATCCAAATATTAAATTCACTTATCTAAATCAAACTATTCCAGGTATGGAAGATGATTATTACAAACCAGTTTGTTAGATTAATCTAATTTATGATGGAAGCAAACTTTTTCACCAGTGTGACATGCTGGACCTGATGGTTCAACCAAATAGATTATAGCATCTGAATCACAGTCAACTAGAATCTCTTTTACGTCCTGAGTGTTGCCAGACTCTTCGCCTTTCATCCAAAGTTTGTTTCTTGAACGGCTAAAAAACCATGACTTGCCCGTATCTTTTGTTTTTTGCAGAGATTCCCTATTAGTGTAGGCCAGAGTCAAAACATCTTTTGTTTTGGAATCTTGAACAACTACGGGAACCAATCCGCCACTTTTCTCAAAGTCAATGTCATCTATGGTCTTTTGCATGATATCACCAGAAATTTTTACCTTATATTCTTACAGGGACTTGCATTTCTTTGAGTGCTTTTTTAACGCCGACTACTCCATGATCATCATAGTGAAATATTGATGCTGCCAGCGCTGCATCAACGTTTGTCTGAGAGAACACATCAGACATGTCTTCTGGCTTACCACATCCACCCGAGGCAATTACTGGAATGGACACTGATTGTACAATTTCCCTAGTCAGAATAATGTCGTAGCCATCCTTTGTGCCATCCCTATCTATGCTGGTAAGAAGAATTTCGCCTGCACCTAACTGTTGGGCTTTTTTTGCCCAATCTACTGCATCCAGACCTGTTGCCTCTTTGCCACCATAGATGTAAACTTCGTACCAGAATTTTTTGCCATTCTCTGAAAAAATATTTTCCCCATGTGTAGTGTCGTAATTTCTTTTAGCATCAATGGCCACTACAACACATTGTCTCCCATACATCTCCATTAGTTTTGTAATCAAATCAGGGTTCTTTACAGCACCAGTGTTTAGTCCAACCTTGTCTGCACCATTCAACAAAATGTTTCTTGCATCTTCCAATGAATTTACACCTCCACCTACTGTAAATGGAATATCAATTACTTCAGCTACACGACGGACAAGTTCCTTTATTGTTTCCCGTCTCTCTTCTGATGCCGTAATATCCAAAAAAACTAATTCGTCTGCTCCCTCGTCGCTATATTTTTTCGCTAATTCCACAGGATCTCCTGCATCTTTAATTGATTCAAAGTGCAGTCCCGTGACTACACGCCCTCCTGTTACATCAATGCAAGGGATTATTCGTTTAGTTAGAGTCAAGAGTATTTTTTTGCCTCCGTAATACTAATTTTGTTTTCATACAATGCCTTTCCAAGAATCACCCCAAATGGTTCCAACAGTTTTACGTTTTCAACATCTTTTATTCCAGATATGCCACCGCTTGCAATTACATTTGATTTTGGCAACTTGCAAGCTTGTTCTAAGAATTTTAAGTCGGGGCCTTGCATT
>CAYWRD010000010.1:0-21229 GCA_964460675.1 uncultured Nitrosopumilaceae archaeon | reverse complement strand
TCAACTAAACATAACAGAACCTGATTTTATTAAAACAATTCAAACTATTGGTGATGAAGTAAAAATTATCATAACTAATAGACTAGTAGATGAACAAGGAATCAAAATTTCTTACTCTGATATCGATGATGCCGGTGTAACTACTACTATTTCGACTCAATCTGATTTGAGAACACACTCCGGAACTGTCTCTACAAGTTCATCTAGTTTTAGATTTGGTCAACCAGTAACTATAACACTAAACGATCCTGATCTTAACTCAAAAAGTGATAGACGTGATATTTACCAAGTAATCAATGATCCAAATTCTTCTAATGTAGATACTGTTGGGAAAAATGGTGAAATTCTATTAGAAATCAAATTAAAGGATGTTAGATACAAACGTTGTACAATAGATGGTGTTAAACACGGTGGATTAGCTGCAACTGGATTTACTTTAGTTGAAACTGGTACAAATACAGGAATTTTTGAGGGCGTCTTTAAAATGCCAAATAGAATATGTAACAAGGCTGGAACTGAATTAATTTCAACGGCTGGTGGAAGCTTAGATGTTATTTATCATGATTCACGTGATGCTTCAGGAAATTCAAATATTTTCAGTTTACTGCGTTCACAATCTACTGCCTCTTTGCCAAGCTCCGCACAACTAAGTAATGAGCAAGTCATTTTACCGTCTATTGGAAATTCCAAAGAGATTATTTTGTCTGGTGATATTCAATATCATAAACGTGGTATACCAGTTTCTATTTACCTAACATACCCTGACGGTAAATCTCAAAGTTTTGCAGCTAATGTTAACAGTAATGGTAGTTACAGAGCTGCATTTACTGTGAATCATAATTCTACTCCTGGTGAATACAAAATCCGCCTTTCATATAATGGTAAATTAATTGAAGATCTTTCCTTTAGAGTAGTGACAACTAGTATTCCAGATTGGGTAAAAAACACTGCACGACAATGGTCATCTGACAATATTTCTAAACATGACTTTATCGATGGAATTGAACATCTTATTGATACTGGACTAATTTCAGCTCCTGTAGATAGTCCAACTGAACCACATGTTCCAGATTGGATTAAGTCTACTGCAAAGTGGTGGGCAAGCGATCAGATCAGTGACAATGATTTCAAAATGGCTTTAGAATATTTGATCAAAAAAGGTATAATTCGAGTATAATATGGTCAATTTTTCTTTCATTGAATACATAAATACTCTCAACTCTTCATACAAACAGAAAATGAGGTCGAAGGGGTTACTAGCATTAGCCATTTTGTCTGTTTCAATTTTATCTTATGGCTTTAATGGCAATGCATTTGGAGAATCACATAATATTCCTCCAATCTCTGCAAAGACTGAACTACCTTCTTATGAAAATGGAGATCGTGTTGAATTAACCGGTAGTATTCGTGACTATGATCCAGATGTTGACTCAGGAAAAGCATTAACTTATGTAATCAAATCCCCTGAGGGGAACTTGGTAACTATTGGTCAAGTAACTCCTAATTCGAACGGAGATTTTTCGCATAGTTTCATTGCAGGTGGCCCGCTATGGAAACTAAATGGAGATTATATTATTGAATTTACTTTTGGTGCTCAAGATGGTGAAGCTAAAATCGTTTACACAGGTGGAGAATTTCAACAACCCCCTCCCCCACAACAAGAGCCTGAACCAGAACCTGAACCAGAACCAGAGCCTGAACCAGAACCTGAACCAGAACCAGAGCCTGAACCAGAACCAGAGCCTGAACCAGAACCTGCACCTGAATGTGGACCTGGAACTGAATTAGTAAACGGAGTATGTCAAGTAGTTCAAACAGAAGAACCCTCTGGAGGTGGATGTTTGATTGCAACTGCTGCATTTGGTACTGAATTGGCTCCACAAGTTCAATTCCTCAGAGAGGTTCGTGATAATACTGTTATGAGTACAACTTCTGGAACTGCATTTATGACTGGCTTTAACCAATTGTATTATTCATTCTCGCCAACAATTGCAGACTGGGAAAGACAGAATCCTGTTTTCCAAGAAGCAGTTCGTGCATTCATCACTCCAATGATTTCAACACTATCAATCATGACTCTTGCAGATCAAGGTTCAGAGGCTGAAGTCTTGGGAGCTGGAATATCTGTAATTATGTTGAATTTGGGAATGTATGTTGCAGCACCAGCTTTGATAGGTTTTAGAGCTCACAGATATCTAAAAAATAGAAAGTAGTTATCTAAATAACATTTTAAAAAAAACATATCCGCCAACTAATGCAAGAATAGATCCTACAATCCACTCAAATTCCATATTTTGTTCAGTACTTTTCTATATTTAGCCAAACCACTCTAACTTATTATACTGAAGTCAACCAGTACTTTTAATGAATGTAGAATATGAGGAGTTTGATTCCATTGAGGATGTATTTCTCTTCTTGGCCTCAGCTGCTCCTCCTATGAAAAATACAATGCCAGTAAACTCCTACAAGGGATATGTTATGTCCTTTGTTCCACTAAGCCCTGCAACAGGAGATACTTATCTAATGATATATGCTAAAGGAGAATTGGAGGAAGGAATTTATGAATTTGATCTTTCATCCAAGACTTACAAAAAAGTAGAATCTGTTGAGAGAGCTGACAAGAGTTACTTTATTTCCTTGACTCCAAAAAGGAACACAATAGCCGATAAAGCTATTGAAACTCTATAATTTCTTTGTTTGAATTTTAGGAGCAGAAACTGATCTGCTTCTGGAATATTTTTCAATAATTTCATCTGGGGTTCTACCATTAAACAGATCTTTACATAGACCTCTAAGATATCTCATTATTGCCCATGTTCCTGCTTTAATAATTCCATACATGAATACCTTCATTGGTGGTCCGTAGGTCTTATTTCTCAAAATAATTGGAATAATATCGTTAATCACCCTAAGATTGTTTTCCCAACATCTCCAAAATAGAGTAAATTGAGCTTCATTTAGATTACCAAAATGCATTGAATTTTTTTCACTAAAGTCTTGATACAAAAGTGGTGCTACAAGTCCTCTAAAGTTCATCTGTCTAAAGTCTGACATCATATCAATAGTATGTTGAATATCGTCTGGTGTTTCATCTGGCCATCCAATGATTATTGTAGCTGCTGGGAACCAGTGATTTTCATTTAATATTTTAGCTCCTTCTCTTACAACACTGCCCCACTCTTCAGGCGCGAATGGTTTAGTTTTTACTCCTAGATGTTTCTTTACCATCTTTGGTGCTACTGTTTCAATTCCTAAATTGGTGGCAAGCCATCGTCCACTTTCATGTTGGTTATTTATTGTTGATATGTTATGCATCAATTCTGGATCAGCTGCTACAGCAGAGAATGTCATGTGAGTAGTTCCTACAAAGTTTGCTCCTAATCCTTTGAGTCCTTTCCATAGCTCTGTTATTGCATCTCTGTTTGGAACAAAGTCTCTGTTATCACATCCATAAAGAAGCATTTCATCGGAGTGTAGCCAAATGGAATCGAATCCATAATCTAAGTTAATCTTTGCTTCATGTTGTAGTCTTTCTAATGGTAGATCTTTTTTCGATCTTTTGTTTACATCACAGAAGTCACATCCTCTTCCACAACCTCTCATAGCTTCAATTAGTGAGTTGACAGTTGGGCCTTCGATTATTGGAATATTTTGGATATTTTTAACAAAACAATGCATTAATTCAGGTGCATCTCCTTTTTCAAGATCATTAAACAAATCTAAAGCTAGTTCATCTGCCTCTCCAACCACTACTGTATCCAAACCATGGATTTTCATTCTGTCTGATTTTGCTAACTCCCAAGCACCATTTCCACCTACAACAACATGAAAATTGTATTTCTTTTTTAATTGAATTATTTTTGCACACATTCTTTTGAATTTCATTGCAACATAGGATAATTTCTCAGGTGACATTGTAGTGGTAACTGGAGCCATTCCAAGAGGATCCATTACATTAATTCCCACAACTTTGGTATCTGGTCCTATGGATTTTTCTAAATAATCTGGATTTGCAACGAAAACCTCATCTCTGTTATATCCTTGCAGTAAGGCACTTTCTACTCTTCTTAATCCAACTTGAGCTACTTTTGCCTCTCCTGTTTTGGGATCGGTTTCTACTGGAGGACAGAAAACTTTGTCAAAAACCCATTCTGGTAGAACTTCATACGGCCCACATGCAATAAAACCATAAAGAAAATTTCCCCTATAATTCGTCATTAAGCTTCTGTCAGCTGTTAAGACGATCCTCTTACCTGACAACCTACTGATTCCCTCTTAGCATGTTATATATCATTTACGAGATTTGTGATTCTCGGATTTTCTCTTGCTCTTTGATTTCATTCTGTTGGCGATATTTGCAGCAGCAGCTCCTGCGCCCACACCATTGTCAATATTTACCACTGAAAGACCAAGTGAACAGCTTTGAAGCATAGATGCTAGAGCTCCTACTCCTTTTTCCCCATAACCATATCCTACAGATGTTGGAATTCCGATAACTGGAATATCAGTTAAGGTAGAAACCAAAGTAGCCAATGCTCCTTCCATTCCTGCTGCTACTATAATACAATCAACATCTTCTTTGATCATCTCCTTGATTACTGGAAATATTCTATGTAGACCTGCAACTCCTACGTCATATCTACATATGCACTCACAATTCATAGATTCACAAACAAGCCTAGCTTCTTCACTTACGCCTATATCTGATGTACCTGCAGATACAATTCCTATTTTTCCTCCATTTTTTTTCAATGGTTTTTTGAATATCAAAAGAGTAGTACAATTTTTCCCCTCTTTGACTTTGACATTTAATTTTTTTAAAAATGATATTATTTTTGGATAATCTTTTTTGTTTATTCTTGAAATTACTAGATAATCTGTCTTGTTTATTATGTGTTTGATTATTTTTTTAATCTCCTCTAACTGTTTTCGTTCTGCAAAAATAACTTCGGGGATACCTTTACGCTTGCTTCTATTGATGTCGATTTGAGCTATGTCTTCAATCTTTTCAATAGAATAAAGCGATAGTAGTTTTTTTGCTTCCTTTATGGAAATCTTGTTTAATTTTAATTCCTCAAGAATGTTATCGATTTCCATGAATTTTGATAGTGTATTTGAAATAAAAAAATGCTTAGATTTCTATGCCTGATATGGCATCTTTCACACTTTTCACTGCTGAGTCAAACACCTGTTTTTCATCATCATTAAGATCCAATTCTATTATTTTCTCAACCCCGTTCCTTCCAATAACTGCTGGTACCCCTATTGTAACATCAGAGTATCCATACTCTCCATCTAAATAAGTAGCAACAGGTATCACTTGTTTCCTGTCTCGTACTACAGATTCGACAATTGCAGATATTGCATTTCCAGGAGCGTGTACTGTGGCACCTTTTAGCTCTATTACTTTTGCCGCTACTTGTTTTGTATTTTGAACTAACTCATCTAATTTTTCTTTAGAAAGTAATGATGTTAGTGGGATTCCAGATACTGATGAAAATCTTGGTAGTGGTAACATATTTTCTCCATGTTCGCCAATTACTAAAGCTCTAATAGAATCTCGTGAATGTCCAGTTGCTTCATGAATAAACTGTCTAAATCTTGATAAATCAAGCATTCCTCCCATCCCAAAAACTCTGTTTCTTTCAAACCCGGAGACTTTGTAAGTAATGTAGGCCATTGGATCAAGAGGGTTAGTAACCGGTATTATCATTGAATCATTAGCGAATTTTTTAACATTCTCAACTACGCTTTTTACAATTTTTGCGTTAATTTTTAGTAAATCCATTCTAGTCATACCAGGTTTTCTACCCGAACCAGCTACCACAACTACTGTATCAGAACCCTTCATGTCTTCATAATTGTTTGAGCCTTTTACCTCTACATCTATTCCTTGTTCTGACAGCATATGGTTTATGTCCATAGCTTCGCCTTGTGGTAAGCCTTCAACCACATCTAATAGTAAAATTTGATCATCTAGACGTTTAAGTGCTGAAAATAATGCAGCATCTCCTCCAACCTTTCCTGAACCAATTATTGTAAGCATGGTCAGGCGTGTAAATTTTCAATAATTAAATCTATGCAGCTACTTGGATTTAGACAGAATTTATATGCATTTTTGAGTTTTTTATTCCGTGGTACTGGTAATAGATCCTCAAATTGCTGGAATATCTGGAGATATGATATTATGCTCTTTAGTAGATTTAGGAGCCGATAAAAATAAAATTATTTCTGGAATAAAATCATCTGAAAGATTTCTTCCCAACTCCAAAATAAAAAAAATTGATTTTGAAAAAACAAAAAAACACGGAATAGAAGCAACTCAATTAATTTTAGAAATTGAAGAAGACACCCATGAACGAAAAGGAACCGAAATAAAACAAGCTATTGTCAGTGCCTCAAACGAACTTGGCTTGTCCCATAATGCAAAAACATTCGTAGAATCATGTATTGATTCATTAATTTTAGCTGAGGCCAAAATTCACTCAGAATCAATTGATTCTGTTCATTTTCATGAGGCTTCCAGTATTGACACATTGGTTGATATTGTTGGAACTGCCATTGCATTAGATGATCTTGATATTTTTGCCAATGACGTGTTGACTTTACCTGTAGCTGTTGGGGGAGGTTCTGTTAGTTTCTCTCATGGTACTATTTCAAATCCTGCTAGTGCGATTTTAGAGATTTTTAAAAATTCACAAATTACGATTCAGGGAGGTACGGTAAAAGACGAATTAACTACTCCTACTGGAGCATGTATTTTAGCTAACCTTGCTTCCCAAAAAAGTGAGTTTTACCCCACAATGAAAATTGAATCAATTGGTTATGGAGCTGGCAAAAAGAATTTTGAAGAATTTCCAAATGTCTTAAAAATTGTTAAAGGAATCACAAAAAATTCTTATGAATATGATTCAGTGAAGGTATTGGAGACAAATGTAGATGATGTATCCGGAGAAATTTTAGGGAATTTAATTGATAAATTAATGGAACAAGGTGCAAAAGATGTTTCAATTTATCCTGGCATTACAAAGAAAGGTAGACCAACCAATCTAATATCTGTTATTTGTGATGGTGCTAGAATGGATTCTATCATAGACACCCTGATTTTAGAAACTGGAACTCTGGGAGTTAGGATATCTACATCAGATAGAGTAAAAATTCCTAGAAAACTCAACACTGTCAAATTATCTCTAGATGGAAAAGAATTTTCTATATCGTACAAAACTTCAGAATTCAAAGGGAAAAGGGATTTTAAGATAGAGTTTGAGGATTTAAGATCCGTTTCTACTTCATTAAATAAAAGTATCAGAGAAACGGAGAATCTTATACGACAAGCAATTCTTAACGGTGTTGATAATGAATAAACTCAAACAACTAGTAGATTGGTTTGATGATAAAAAGAAAGTATTGATTGCATTATCTGGAGGAGTAGATAGTGCTTTAGTTGCATATGCTGCTTTTACCAAATTACAAAAAAATGCAATTGCTGTAACTGCAGATTACAAAACTCTTTCATCTGAGGAATTAGATTCATCTAGAACTATTTGCTCTGAAATAGGAATTGATCAAATCTTTTTGGATTATAATGAACTAGAAAACGATTCATTTGTAAAAAATGATTCAAACCGTTGTTATTACTGTCGTTTAGAATTAGGTGACCATCTTGAATCTCTTGCAACAAAATATCATGCAGATTGTATAGTGGATGGAACAAATTTAGATGATTTAGGCGACTTTCGTCCTGGGATAGATGCTATTAGAGAAAAAGGCATCCAAAGCCCTCTTGTAGAAACTAATTTTACAAAAAATGATGTTAGACGAATTACAAAAAGTCTTGGACTTTCTGTTCATGATAAACCATCAAACTCATGTTTGGCATCTCGTATTCCATGGGGTCAAAGAGTTACAGTAGAAAAATTAACTAGAATTGAACTAGGTGAAAAATTTGTAAAACAAATAACTCATGTAAACCAAATTCGTATTAGGGATATTAGCGGAACAGCAAAAATCGAAGTTGAAAAAAAACAAATCCCTCTTCTTTACAAAAACATTGAAAAAATAGATTCACAATTGAAATTGTTGGGATATCAGAATGTAATAATTGATTCAGAAGGTTATAGTCCTGGAAAACTTAATGTGATTGCGGATTGATTTATCTAGATAACGCAGCTTCTACACCTATTCATGCTCAAGTCTTAGAAGAGATGCTTCCCTACTTACAGGATCAATTTGGTAATCCCTCTTCTATTCATCGTTATGGTAGATTGGCCCATAAAGCAATTGAAAAAGCAAGAAAAAGAGTAGCAAACTTAATCAATGCAGATCCATCTGAAATTTTCTTTACTTCTGGAGGTACAGAATCTAACAACACAGCACTTTATGGAATAATGAAAAAATATCCTAATTCTCAACTTGTTACAACATCTATTGAACACGATGCAATACTAGAACCATGTAAAAAGCTAAAAAGTCAAGGATATGAAGTAGTATATCTTCCTGTTGATGAATATGGTTTAGTATCTTCAAAATCTCTTGAATCTTCTATTTCTGAAAAAACGAAACTAGTTTCAATAATGTTTGGAAATAATGAGATTGGCACAATCGAACCAATAGGAGAATTAGCAAAAATATGTAAATCAAAAAAAATACTTTTTCATACTGATGCAGTTCAAGCTGTAGGAAAAATTGCTATAGATGTGAAAGAATTAGGGATTGACTTACTTTCTATTTCCTCTCATAAAATAAATGGACCCAAAGGAGTAGGTGCTTTGTATGTAAAACATGGTGTATCACTAGATCCACTGATTTTTGGTGGAGGGCAAGAAAATGGTCTTCGCTCTGGAACTGAAAATGTAGCCAATATTGTTGGTTTTGGTAAAGCTTGTGATATTACAAAAACCAACCTTTCTGAGAATATCATATATATGAAAAAACTTCGGGATTCTTTAATTAATCAGGTCACTCAAGAAATTTCTTCTGTGACATTAAATGGTCATCCTGAAAAACGATTACCAAATAACATTCATTTTACCTTTCTTGGAATTAGTGGTGAAGATCTTATAATAAAATTGGATGAAAACAATATTGCCGCATCTACTGGTTCAGCTTGTTCCGTTAGGACACAAAAAGCCTCTCATGTTTTACAGGCTATGGGATTCTCGCACGAACAGATTACAGGTTCTTTGAGACTTACTGTTGGAATTACAAATACTCAAGAAGATATAGACCAAACCGTTAAAGTTTTAAAAAATGTGGTGACAGAATTACGTTCTGTTTCACCATTCAAAAATAAATATCAATTTAAAATAAAAAACTAAATTCTTATCTGAATTTTATTTTTTGTAAGAACAATCATACTAGTTATTCCAATTAGGAGAACTAATGTCATGAATATTCCAAATTCTGGAACAACAAACGTACCTATTATTTCAATATCAGAATCGCCTTCTTCAAATGCAATTGTAAGTATTCTCGACTCCTTTTCTTTTGTCTCTTGAGGCACGACTTCAATACCATCAATTAGCACAATGTATGTATCATCTTCGCCATCTTGTGTTTTAGCATCAATTGAATCTCTTGGCAGATTCAAAGATATTGTACCATCATCAGTTGAATTGATAATTACTATTAATCCAAAAATCTCCGGATCGACTACCATATCCTTAACGGTTCCTCCTTTGATGGTATATTCTACATCAAAAGTACCTGAATTTCCCGCATCTACTTCAAAAATATTGGTAGTTTCAGGTCTGTCTTTTTTCGTTGAAAAATCTATGGTTGTTTCAGAAATATCTCCTCCGTAATATGCTCTAATTACATATTCTCCTTCATTTGTCCATAGAGGGCCTTCAGCAATTATTGTGTGAGTGAATGTACCATCCTGTGCTACATCAAATTGTGCAATGTCAACAACGTTTCCTTTATGAAATATCTGCATGGTTAGAGGTGTGTTTACAATTACAGTTGAAACCTCTCCAGAAATTACTATGGTTTCTCCTTCAACATATGATGCCTTATCTGCTTCAATTGTGATTAGTGATTCTACTTCTTGAGCATAAACTGGAAGTATTGAAAATATCAAAATAGCTATAGAGGAGTACAGTAACTTTGTTTTCACAAACTTCGTCATGCAGCTTTGTATATTTCCTTTACTATTAAAATGAAAAAATGAAAAAAGAATGTAGTTTAGTATCTTGGAATGATACTAAGTCTTGATTTTGCAGATACTGCAACAATTGAAATTATTGCTACTGCTAGAATCAAGGCTGCAATTGTGCCAAATTCTGGAATGACGAATGTACCAATCAACTCAATTGTTTCTGTTCCTGCTGGGAACATTACAGTAACCTTTTGACCTTCAATCATTTTATCATCCCATTCTTGTCCGTCAACTAATACCATAAAGATACCATTAAGGACATCTTTAGATGGGGTCAAAGTGATTGTTCCATCATCTGTGGATTGAATTCTAAAGACTATTGAGTTGTCATCGGTGTTTATACTTGCACCCGTTACTACTCCTCCAGTGATGCTAAATGGTACACATTTACCTGAAACAGAAATTTCAGAACCACCACATTTGCCTGTTGGAGTCGTTGGAGGCTGTTTGGATATTCCACCAGTTAATTCAATTTTGACTTTGTTGCTTTTCTCGGAGTGTCCATATTGTGCCTTTATTGTATAGGTGCCGTCATATTTCCATAACTTGCTTGCTGTTTGAAATGATGTCATCCAACTTGCATCATTATTGACAGTTACCTGATCAATTGATACGATATTGTTCGTTGGGCTTACAACAGTAACAGTTACTGGAAATCCAGATGCAATATTTGCTACTCTGCCTTCTACCATAATCGTCTCACCTTGCTTGTATGCAGACTTGTCAGTCCAAACAGTGATTGGAACCTCGTCGAGCAACATTTGGTTTGCTCTCACTTTGCTGGGTTCTGTTTCACAATCTGGACATGCTTGTTCAAGGGCATATGCAGATGATGCTGACATAGTAGCGACTGCAGTCAATACGGCTAGTAGCGTGAACGTCGTACGTTTGTTCATCTTGTTGCGATTTGGAGATGTCTCTATTTATGTATATTTAAAAAAATGAAAAAATTTGTGAATTTAGTATCTTGGTATAATACTAAGTCTTGATTTTGCAGATACTGCAACAATTGAAATTATTGCTACTGCTAGAATCAAGGCTGCGATCGCACCAAATTCTGGAACTACAACTCCATTAAGTATTTCAACTTGAACTGAATCTTTGTATCTTGAATCTGTTCCTTGTTGTGCCGTTACTGTATACATTCCATCTTGCTTCCATAATGGACCGCCAGTAGTGATAGTCGTTTTAAATTCCCCATTCATTTTTGGAGAAACTTGATTTACTGAAACGACATTTCCATTTGGTGCATTAACAGTTAAAGTTACATCAGTACTAATTTTATTAGTCACTCCTGTAATTTCAATTTTATTAGTCCCTACTTCGAAATCCGCAAAAACTGATAATCCTTGACTAGTTACTGCTGTGTCTTTTATTATTCCTTTTTCTAGATTTGAGCTAGTGACAGAAATAGCTTCAGTCATTCCATTGACTATTCCAACACGAACTTTCAATGTATACAATGAATTCTGTGTTACACTTTGCATCGCAGTTATGGTGTAAAGACCGTTCTCTTTCCACGTTGGACCTATTTTGAATTGGGTCTCAAAGTCTCCTGAGGCGTCTGGAGTTATCTGTCCAACACTAACAACATTACCATTAGGCGATGTCACTCTAAACGTAACGTCAGTGATGTTTGACACTGTATGCCCTGTAACTGTGATGGCGTCTGAACCCTTTTTAGCTGTAGCTGTTATTGACATTCCTTGTGTCTGTCCAAATACCTCGCTTTGGAAGGCAGATGTTGACACTAATGAAACTGTCAAAAGAATTAGTGTTACCGATGTTACTGATCGTTTTAAATTCATCCTATCTGAAAAACCCATATCTCGGTATTTATGTATTTTAAAAAGAGAAAAAGGATGTAGTTTAGTATCTTGGAATGATACTAAGTCTTGATTTTGCAGATACTGCAACAATTGAAATTATTGCTACTGCTAGAATCAAGGCTGCAATTGTGCCAAATTCTGGAACTACAAAGGTACCAATTATCTCTATTTCTTCAGCACCTGCATAGAACGTGATGGTAAGTGTTCTGCTATCTGCAGTCTTTTTCTCGTCAAAGTCGACTTCTTCTCCATCAACTAAGACAAAGAAATCATCATCTTCATTACCTATTTTAGCATCGATTAGCTCTCTTGGTAATGTTAGAGTGATTGAACCATCGTCTGTAGCGTCAATGTTGACTATCAACGAGTTTGCATCAACATCAGGCATGATACTTAGCAATTTTCCGCCAGTGATTTTGTATCCTACCATAAAGTCAGTGCCTTCTACACTCATTGATTTACCACTTGGTTTACTAGTTTCCATTGAACCAGCAAAACTGAATGTGGTCTCAGCTGTTCTGTTTTGAGTTCCATATAGAACTGTGATCGTGTATGTTCCGTCTGCTTTCATTAGTGCTCCTCCTGCTGTTAGTTCTGTACTGAATCTTTTGTCAGAACCCACTTCTATCTGGTCAACAGTAACTATGTTGCCATTAGGAGCAATAACTCTGAGACTTACAGGAACTCCAGAGAGAAGTTCTTTTACTTCTCCAGTTACCATGATTGTATCACCCTCTACATAGGATGCTTTATCAGTAGTAACTACGATCGGTTCTACTATTTGTCCAAAGGCTGGTGCCAGTCCAATACTTGCAATTAACATTGCAGATAATGCGAACACCGAAAGATGAGTACTCATCAGATTTACGCCTGAATTTATACTATTTAAGGTTACGAAAAATATTGTTGACTAAAAAGAAAAAATCCGGAGTAATGACGAATTTCAGATTAGATATATATTAACCTCAAAGCCTGTTTTTGACAGTTTGTGTGGATTTCTTATTGTTACATCTAATGTTACTTATGGAGGTTTGAACTATGGCAACTAAGAAAAATCAAATTCTTGTACCCGATCACGTTTATGTTCCAAAACATGAAATTATTTCCAAAAAGGAAGCTGAAGATGTTTTGAAAAAATACAATTGTAAGCCAACTGAATTACCATTAATCTTTGTAAACGATCCTGCTATTTTGGGACTAGGAGTAAAACCAGGTGATATGATAAAAATTACTAGAAAAAGTCCAACTGCTGGAGAGAGCCTTTACTATCGATACGTGGTGGAAGTATAGATGCCAGATCCCTCCAACAAACGTTGGCCAGTTATTAAAGATATTCTAAAACGTGAAGGTATTGCACGTCAGCATCTAAACTCTTTTGATGAATTTTTGGAAAGGGGATTACAAGAAATAATTAATGAAGTTGGTCAAATAGAAATTGAAAATGCTGAATATCCGTACAAAATCCAACTAGGAAAAGTAAAACTTCAACAACCACGAATGATGGAACTCGATGGATCTATTACTCATATTACTCCAGCAGAAGCTAGATTGAGAAATGTTTCGTATTCTGCACCAGTTATGATGGAAGCAAGTGTTGTCGAAGATGGAAAGATCCTTGAATCAAGATTTGTTCATGTAGGAGATGTTCCTGTTATGGTAAAATCAAATGCATGTATTTTGCATAACTTTTCTACACAAAAATTAGTTGAACACGGTGAAGATCCAAATGATCCTGGTGGATACTTTATCATAAATGGTTCAGAAAGAGTAATTGTAGGATTAGAAGATCTTTCTTACAACAAAATTATTGTTGATAGAGAGACTGTCGGAGGAAACAAAGTTTTCAAAGCTAAAGTATATTCTTCAATTGTAGGATATCGTGCAAAATTAGAACTTGTTATGAAAAACGATGGTTTGATTGTTGCAAGAATTCCTGGTTCTCCAGTAGATATTCCAGTTGTAACTTTAATGAGAGCATTAGGATTAGAATCTGATAAACAAATAGCAGCTTCTGTTTCTTTAGTAGATCAAATACAAGATGAGCTTGAAGCATCTTTTGAAAAAGCAGGCGATGTTCCAACATCCAAAGATGCAATTGTTTACATCAGTAAGAGAATTGCACCTGGAATGTTAGAAGAATTCCAAATCAAAAGAGCTGAAACTTTGCTTGATTGGGGTCTTTTGCCTCACTTGGGTAAACATCCAGAAAATAGAAAAGAAAAGGCTCAGTTCCTTGGTGAAGCTGCCTGTAAGCTACTCGAATTAAGACTTGGATGGATAAAACCAGACGATAAAGATCATTATGGAAACAAAGTAATCAAATTTGCAGGACAGATGCTTGCTGACTTGTTTAGAACTGCATTTAGAAACTTGGTTCGGGATATGAAATATCAATTAGAAAGATCAGGCCAGAAGAGAGGAATTAATGCTGTAGCGGCTGCTGTAAGACCTGGAATTATTACTGATAAATTAAACAATGCCATTGCCACTGGAAACTGGGGCAGAGGAAGAGTAGGTGTAACCCAACTACTTGATAGAACAAACTATCTATCCACAATTAGTCACTTGCGAAGAATTCAATCTCCTTTGAGTCGAACTCAACCTAACTTTGAAGCAAGAGATTTGCATGCTACACACTTTGGAAGAATTTGTCCAAGTGAAACACCTGAAGGGTCAAACTGTGGATTGGTAAAGAATCTAGCATTGTCTGCAATCATTTCTGTAAATACGCCATCTGAAGAAATTATTGAAAAACTATACGACTTAGGAGTTGTTCATTTTGCAGATGCTAAAGATGAAATCAAAAGTGAAGGAACTAGAATATTTGTTGATGGAAGATTAATTGGATACTATAAAGATGGAGAACAATTAACAGAATCTTTAAGAGATCTTAGACGAAACTCCAAAGTACATCCACATGTTGGTGTATCATTTCATAAATCAGAAGCTGAAGGAGCTACAAAACGAATCTATGTGAATTGTAATGCAGGTCGTGTACTGCGTCCACTGATAATCATCAAAGATGGAAAATCATTACTTACACAAGACCTTTTAGATAAAATCTCAAAGAAACTGCTTTCATGGAATGACTTGGTTAGAATGGGAGTAATAGAATTAATTGATGCAAATGAGGAAGAAAATGCATACATTACTTTGGATGACAAAAACACAAAGAAATTCACCCACCTCGAGATTTTCCCATCTGCAATTTTAGGAGCAGGTGCATCAATTATACCATATCCAGAACACAATCAATCTCCAAGAAACACTTACGAATCTGCAATGGCAAAACAAAGTTTAGGATTCTCAACCCCAATGATGAATACCAGCACCTATGTTCGACAACACTTCATGTTATACCCTCAAACACCAATTGTTAACACCAAAGCAATGAACCTTCTAGGTCTTGAAGATAGGCCTGCAGGACAAAACTGTGTGGTTGCAGTATTGCCGTTTGATGGTTACAATATTGAAGACGCAATTGTTCTAAGCAAATCTTCAGTTGATAGGGGATTAGGTAGAACATTTTTCTTTAGAATCTATGATGCAGAGGCCAAACAATATCCTGGAGGTATGAGAGATAATTTTGAAATCCCAAATGCTGAGGATAATATACGTGGTTACAAAGGAGAAAAATCCTATCGATTACTAGAAGAAGATGGTGTAGTAGCTACTGAAGCCCAGGTTTTAGGAGGAGATATTTTGATTGGAAAAACTAGTCCACCAAGATTTATGGAAGAATATAGGGAATTTGAGTCCAGTGGACCATACCGACGTGATACCTCTATTGGAGTGCGACCTTCAGAAACCGGAGTGGTTGACACAGTTGTAATGACTCAATCAAATGAAGGAGGAAAAATGTACAAAATTAGAGTTCGTGATATGAGAATTCCAGAAATCGGTGACAAGTTTGCATCACGACACGGACAGAAAGGTGTTTTGGGAATTTTAGCTAAAAATGAAGACTTGCCTTATACTGCACAAGGCATTACTCCTGATGTTTTGATTAACCCACATGCATTCCCCTCTAGAATGACAGTTGGAATGTTTATGGAATCTATTTGCGGAAAAGCAGCAGCTTTGCGTGGAAAGAAGTTTGATGGATCTGCATTTGTTGGCGAAAAGATGGATGAAGTAAAAGAAGCAATGGCAACAGCAGGTTTTGAATATTCAGGAAAAGAAATAATGTATGATGGTAGAACTGGAAAGTCATTTCCTGTAGAAGTTTTCATGGGAGTGGTCTATTATCAAAAACTACACCACATGGTAGCTGACAAGATCCACGCCAGAGCACGTGGTCAAGTTCAGATGTTAACCAAACAGCCAACAGAAGGAAGAGCACGTGGTGGTGGTTTAAGATTTGGAGAAATGGAGAGAGATTGTTTGATTGCATATGGTGCATCAATGATTCTTAAAGATAGGCTACTTGATGAATCTGACAAATCAGATGTCTTTGTTTGTGAGCGATGTGGTCTAGTCGCATATCATGATGTTAAACAACGAAAGTACGTATGCCGAGTTTGTGGTGACAAGGCAAAGGTATCCTCTGTATCTGTTGCATATGCATTCAAACTACTATTACAAGAGATGCAAAGCCTCAATGTTGCACCAAGATTGTTAATCAAGGAGAAAGTATAATGTCAATTCAAGCTATAAAATCAATTGATGGAATTCGATTTTCTGTATGGTCTCCAACGGAAATTCGAAAGTACTCGGTTGCGGAAATTACAGCACCTGAGACATATGATGAAGATGGAATGCCAGTACAAGGAGGATTAATGGATGGCCGTCTAGGAACATTAGAACCTGGACAAAAATGTCTAACATGTGGTAATACTGCAGCTCGCTGCCCAGGACATTTCGGACATATTGAATTGGCAGAACCTGTTTTGCATATTGCTTTTATTGATAATATATACAAACTACTTCTTTCAACATGCCGTTCTTGCTCTAGACTTAAGGTACCTCAAGAATCCCTAGATGAATTTTCAAAAATTAGAGATAAAGAAGCAGCTTATACTGTTATTTCACAAAAAAGAATTCCCGATCAAATTATTGAGAAAGCAAAAAAAGCAAAAGAATGTCCTCATTGTGGTAAAACACAATACGAACTAATTTTCACAAAACCATCCATATTTGTAGAAAAGACAGAGATTGGCGAACACAGACTCCTACCAATTACAATTAGAGAAAGATTTTCCCAGATAATAGATGAAGATCTAAAATTATTAGGCTATGATTCTGCCACTGCAAGACCTGAATGGTTTATTTTGCAAGCATTACCGGTTCCACCCGTAACTGTAAGACCCTCTATTATTCTTGAAACAGGTATTCGCTCAGAAGATGATCTTACACATAAGATGGTAGATATTATTAGGGTTAATCAAAGACTGAAGGAAAGTAAAGAAGCTGGAACCCCGCCATTAATTGTACAGGATCTAGTTGACCTGTTACAATATCATACCACTACTTATTTTGATAACGAAGTATCTGGAATTCCACAAGCACATCACCGTTCTGGAAGACCGCTCAAAACACTTACACAGAGACTAAAAGGAAAAGAAGGTCGTTTCAGAGGATCCCTTTCTGGAAAGAGAGTTGACTTTTCTAGCAGAACTGTAATTTCTCCTGATCCTAACTTGGATTTGTCTGAGGTAGGAGTTCCAGAATCAGTTGCAATGAAGCTAACTATTCCTGAAATCATCACTGAATGGAACATCGAAAGGATGAGAGAACTTGTAATTAATGGTCCAAGTAAATTCCCTGGTGTTAACTATATTGTAAGACCAGATGGTGTCAAAATTAGATTAGATTTCGTTGAAGATCGTTCAACTATAGCAGAAAACCTTGAGATTGGTTACTTGGTTGAAAGACATCTTTCAAATGGTGATATTGTCATGTTTAACAGACAACCATCACTTCACCAAATGTCGATTATGGCTCACTATGTACGTGTACTACCAGGAAAGACATTCAGATTACACCCATCAGTATGTCCTCCTTACAACGCAGACTTTGATGGTGATGAAATGAATTTACATGTGCCTCAAAGTGAAGAGGCAAGAGCAGAAGCTATTCTGTTAATGCGAGTACAAGATCAGTTAATCTCTCCAAGATATGGCGGTCCAATTATTGGCGCACTAAGAGACTTTGTAACTGGAGCATATCTGTTGACAAAAGATGATACAAGACTTACTGTACAAGAATTTGCAAATTATGCAATGCTTGGTGGATACCATGATGAACTTCCAAAACCTGCAGAAAAAGGAAAGGATGGACCTATGTACACTGGAAAGCAATTATTCTCATTATTCCTACCAAAAGACTTCAACTATGTTATGTCATCAAAATGGTCCAAAGGAACCAAAGGAAAAGAAAAAGATGTTGTAATCAAAAACGGAGAACTGATCAGCGGTGTTATTGACAAATCAGCAATAGGTGCAGAAGAACCAGAAAGCGTTCTGCATAGAATTGCAAAAGACTATGGAAATGCAACTGCAAAGAATTTCCTAAATTCGATACTAATCATTGTAAAACAATTCATTACTCATTATGGGTTCAGTTATGGTTATGGTGACTTGGAAGTACCGGAAAAAGAAAGAGATAAGATACTTTCAGACATCAACGAATCTTATGATTCCGTAGCTGATTTAATCTCTCAATACAAGAAAGGTTCACTCAAACTAACAAGAGGACTATCAGCTGATGAGGCATTAGAGGCTTACATTGTCAATGAATTATCAAAAGCAAGAGACAAAGCTGGCTCTACTGCTGATCAATCCCTTGATCAAACAAACCCAGCTAGAATTATGGCAACTACAGGTGCAAGAGGTTCTTCACTAAACATTGGTCAGATGGCTGGAGCTTTAGGACAACAGTCTCGTCGTGGAAATCGACTCAACACTGGTTACAATAACCGTGCCTTAACTCATTACAAAGAACATGATGATAATCCTGACGCTCACGGATTTGTAAAATCCAATTATAGAGAAGGTCTCTCTACATTGGAATTTTTCTTCCATGCTATGGGAGGACGAGAAGGACTGGTAGACACAGCAGTTAGAACCCAACAAAGTGGTTACATGCAAAGAAGACTAATCAATGCATTAGAGCACATTAAACTAGAATATGATGGAACTGTAAGAGATCCACACGGTCACATAATTCAGTTCTTGTATGGTGAAGATGGAATTGACGTTGCAAAAAGCGATCATGGTGAGGCATTCAATATCAACAGAAAGATTGAATCACAAAAAATTATTGATTCTGGTAAAAAGGCAACAAAAGAAGATGTTAAAGAATTAACCAAAAAATACACAAAAACATTCAATCCAAGACTACAACAAGCCGTTACTGATGCATTATTAGAATCTGATTTGTCAAAAGACGGTGTCGAGAGAATCTGTAAACAAGGCCTTGAACTATACAACAAAGCAAAGGTAGAACCTGGACAAGCTGTAGGAATTGTTACAGCCCAATCAATTGGTGAACCAGGAACTCAGATGACTCTAAGAACATTCCACTTTGCAGGAATCAGAGAAAGAAACGTCACCTTGGGTCTTCCAAGACTCATAGAGCTTGTGGATGCAAGAAAGAAACCAGTAACTCCAACTATGGATATTTATCTTGATAAAGACGCAAAGAAATCACGAGAAAAGGCAATTGAAGTTGCAAGAAATGTTTTGCAAACAAAGGTTAGTTCACTAATTAGTACCACTGAAACTGATTATGCTACACAAATTCAGTTGATCTTGAATCCTAACAGACTCCGTGAAAGAGGATGCACAGTAGCTGATGTTGAGGCTGCATTACAATCAAACAAGAAATTCAAGATGGAAACTAATGGCGATATTATAACATTAAAACTAGTAGAAGAATCAGACGCTCCAACTGTAATTACAATTAGAAATAAAGTTCTAAACGCTACAGTAAAAGGTGTACCGGATATAGAAAGAGTTACACTTGTTCAAAAAGACGATGAATGGGTAATTCAAACTACTGGCTCAAACATTGCCAAAGTGTTAGAAGTTCCTGGAATAGATAAACAAAATGTAAGGACAAACAATGTATTTGAAATCGTTTCAACTCTAGGAATAGAAGCTGCAAGAAATGCATTGATCAATGAACTCAGCACTACTCTAGAAGATCAAGGTCTAGAAGTTGATGTTCGATATATCATGCTAGTAGCTGACTTGATGTGTTCACGTGGTTACATGCAACAAATTGGAAGACACGGTATTGCAGGAACAAAAGATAGTGTTCTTGCAAGGGCTGCATTTGAAATTACTGTACCAACCATTGCTCATGCTGCATTGGGCGGAGAAATTGAACAACTAAAGGGTGTCACCGAAAATGTAATTGTTGGAAGCAACATTCCAATTGGAAGTGGAACTGTTGACCTTTACATGCAAGTGGCAAAAAAGAAGTCTTAGATATTTTACAAACCATCTTACAGAACAAGTTATTAACAAACAATAAATCTAATCAGGCAACTAATATTACTAATTGTTAGAATACTTGATCTTGCTTTTTATTTTACCTGTTTCTGCAGCTGAAGAAATTCCAGACTATGACAAACCATATGCCCCGATATTTTTTGACAAGCCAATTTATTCTTGGACTGACAAAGTGAGAATTACTATAGTAGCTCCAAGCTGGAATGCAGATACTGATTTGATTGACTCTATTGGAAATGATCAGGACAATCCAATAAAAATTTCAACACGAAGCCACTCACTTGAACCATACAGATTAACAGAGACTGATACTAGTAGTGGGATTTTTACAGGAGAAGTTATCCTAACTGGATTTTCCCATGATGCAACAGGAGATGGTGATATTGATACTACTCCTAGAACATTTGGGAGTGGACCTACTAACGGATTCATTGAAACAGAAAGAGATTCAGCAATTACAGTATCGTTTGAGTTTGCAGACGGAGTAGTATTGAGTGAATCTGCCCCGATTTCTTGGAATACTGGAACTATGCAATTTTCAAAAAATACCTATCTTACAGGTCAATCCCCAATAATCCGCATAATTGATCCTGACTTGAATCTAAATCCTGAGGCACTAGATCAAATTGAAGTTAAGATTTCATCCGATTCTGATGAGGCTGGAATATCTGCTAGTGCAGTTGAATCAAGGGAGGATTCTGGAGAATTTCTTGTAACGCTTTCTTTTACTCAAAGCTCATCCTCTAGTGGAAATAGATTGTTTGCACTACCAGGTGATACCATTT
>CAYWRD010000009.1:5076-21267 GCA_964460675.1 uncultured Nitrosopumilaceae archaeon | reverse complement strand
ATACTGCAGCACATACAGTAACGGCAGGAACACCAAAGAATGGTCCTTCTGGGAAATTTGATAGCACATTGATTATGGGCGGCGATACATTCACTGTACCATTTGAAGGTTCAGGAACATTTGACTACTTCTGTATGGTTCATCCATGGATGGTTGGAACAGTAGAAGTTCGTACTGGTTAATCATCAACATCAACTATTTCTTTTTTTAATTTCCATGATAATTATGAATATAATAGAAGACTAACTTTATTTAGCGCACAGTCAGTCATGGATCAATCATGACAACAATGGACAAAGCAGCAATCGGATGGTCAATTGCTATTGTTGCTGTAGGTGTAGCAATTGCATTTGCAGGACAATCAGGTCAAATGTTTACTCCAGAATTAAGCATTCCTGAACCACCAAAACCAATTGACGAAGCTACTTAGCCAACAATAGAAAAAGAAGAAGCAGGAGCTCAGATGGCAGATCCATTTGCAGACATAGCAGAAAAAGTAAAGTCCGGTCAGACAACAAAGCCTCTCAAAACTGGTTGGGAAAGAATTGAATCTATGCAAGACCCAGGTGTAGGCCATGAACAACATCAACTTGCAATACTACTAGCACCAAGTGACAAAGTATACTCAGGTACTCTAAGATACGATGCATCTGAGCCAATTCAACTAGTTACGCTTCATGGACCATTAGGACCTGGTGATGATTCTGGTCAAGCCATATGGACACCAGATGGTAAAACAAAATTTGCATTAACATTTGTTGATCCAAAGAAAGCCAGCGGTGAGTGGAAATTTGCCGGAAATGCTTTAGCAGTTCACACAATGAAGACAACACCATTTACAGTTGACTACAAAATTGATTACACAGAAGTCGCTCAATCAAAAACAGTAAAGACTGACACAATGGAATCTATGCAAGACCCAGGTGTAGGCCACGAGTCTCATCAACTTGCAATAATTCTAGCACCTTCAGAGAAAACATACTCTGGAATATTGTCGTACTCTGCATCAGAGCCTATCCAATTAGTTTCATTAAGAGGTCCAATTAGCGCAAGTGAAAAACCAGCAATGACTTGGACTCCAGATGGTGAAACTATCTTTGAATTGACATTTGTTGATCCAAAGAAATCAATGGGTTCTTGGGCATTCTCAGGAAATGCTTTAGCAGTTCACACAATGAATCCAACACAGTTTACAGTAAGCTACTCTGTTAGTGCAAAAGCTGAAGTCGGTAAAACCATCGAAATGAAAGAAGAGATGAAAGTAACAGAATCCACATCATCACCAAAACAAATGGCGCCAAAAACAGCAACTGTTTCAATGCCAGCAGGAACATCAGTTCCAGGTTGTGAGGAAACAGATGAGTGCTACATTCCAGCCTCAGTTACCGTAAGCAAGGGTGGAAAAGTCATTTGGACAAATGATGATACTGCAGCACATACAGTAACTTCAGGTACTCCAAAGGACGGTCCTTCTGGTGTATTTGATAGCAGCCTAGTAATGGGTGGAAATACATTCGAGTATACATTCAATGATTCAGGAAGCTACGACTACTTCTGCATGGTTCATCCATGGATGGTCGGTAACGTTCAAGTGAACTAACAACACCAATCTTTTTCTTTTTCTTAGTTTAGTTTAGACTTTCTAATGTTTCTATTATAGAGTACACCAAACCTATGTGCTTCATCCCGTGCATGTTGTAAAATTTTCAAAGATTCTTCTTTTTTTGGGATAATTATTGGATCTTTTTGATCAGGTAGATATACTTCTTCGTTTTCTTTTGCTAAAGATATGCAAGGCAATCTTAGTCCCAACGATTTTAATGATCCAATTGCGGAACGTAATTGTCCTTTACCACCGTCAATCAACACAAGATCTGGTAAATTTTTTTGTTCTTCGAGTAATCTATAATATCGTCGTTTGACTACTTCGCCAATCATTGCAAAATCATCTTGTCCTTTGACTGTCTTTATCTTGAATTTACGATATCCTGATTTGTCTGGCATACCATCAACAAATCTAGACATAGATCCTACGGCATAATCAGTACCATGGTTAGAAATATCAAAGCATTCTATTACATTTGGTATTTTAGGAAGGCCAAGGGTTTCTTGCAGTTTAATTAGAATAGGATTACCACTTTTTGAATGAATTAAATCAATGTTTTTCATTATTAATTCAATCATTTCTTTTCTTTTGCCTTTTTTTGGAATAATTATTTTAACAGAATATCCAGCCTGTTTTGAAAGTAAATTTTCTAACAAGTTTTTGTGTTCTGGGCTTTTATTTACTACTACATATCGTGGAATTTTATGTGTTGAATAGTACTGAAATAAGAAATTTGCAAAGCTATTATCAGCTACTAAATCAAAAAAGAACTTGTCACTATCACGTATCACACCATTAATCATTCTAAAAGTCATAACAATTGCTTCTTGATCTTTTTCAGAGATTCCAAAAAATTCCTCATCGGAGCTTTCTACATATTCCATTTTTTGTTTTGTTTGAAGACTGCCCAACCGCATCAAGGTATCTCGAATGTCTTTTGCACGCTCAAATTGGCGTAGATCTGAGGCTCTTTTCATTTCTTCTTCTAATTTTTTGGCAAAAATCTTGGTTTGGTTTTTTCCTTTCAGAACTTCCTCTAATGCTGCAACATGTTCAGGATATCTTTGTTGAGCATCTTTGAATTCACATGGTCCCTCACAGTTCCCTATATGGTATTCTAGACATACTTTTTTTGGTAATGTTTTGCAAATCCTGATTTGAAAGGCTTTTCGAAGAGTTCCAATAGTTAATAGTTTTGAGCTTCCTTGAGTGAATGGTCCATAAATTTTTCCTTTACCAAGGAATTTGCCATTGCGTGTTCTACGTGCTACTAATAGTCTTGGGTATTTTTCATCAGTAATTCTAAGATAAGTATATCGTTGTTGATCTTTTAGCTCTATGTTGAATCGAGGTCTATATTTTTTTATCATGTTTGATTCTAAAATAAAAGCTTCATTCTCATTGTCAGTTAATACAAACTCAATGTCGCTTATGTTTTCAACGAGTTTTTTTGTTTTGTAATTTTGGTTTTTGAGAAAATAAGATTTTACTCGGTTTTTGAGATTCTTTGCTTTACCAATATAGATTACATTTTGAACAGAGTCTTTCATTAAATAAATTCCAGGATGTGAGGGAATTGATATTTTTGATATATCAAAAGTCATTGTAATTTTTTTAGATATTTTCCAGTATAGCTTCCTGGTGCCTTTGATATTTGCTCAGGCGTGCCAGAGGCAACCAATCTACCTCCTTCATCACCGCCTTCAGGTCCAAGATCAATAATCCAATCAGAGTTTTTGATAACATCCATGTTATGTTCAATTACTACTACAGTATTTCCTAGATTGACTAGTCTGTTGAGAACATCTAATAACTTTTGAACATCAGCAAAGTGCAAACCCGTAGTAGGTTCATCTAAAATGTACAGTGTTTTTCCAGTTCCACGTTTAGATAATTCTGCTGCAAGTTTTACTCTTTGGGCCTCTCCACCAGAGAGAGTTGTAGATGACTGTCCTAGTTTTATGTACCCTAATCCCACATCATAAATTGTTTGTAACTTTCTTTTTATTGCTGGAATGTTTTCAAAAAAGTTCAATGCCTCATAAACAGTCATATCTAAAACATCAGAAATGTTTTTTCCTTTATACAGAACCGAAAGAGTTTCAGAATTGTAGCGTTTTCCTTTGCATTCATCACATTTTACATATACATCAGACAGAAACTGCATTTCAATTTGTTTGACACCGTCTCCATCACATGCAAAACATCTACCATCAGCTACGTTAAATGAAAATTGTCCTGGCGCATATCCTCTTTCCTTAGATAGTTCTGTGTTTGCATAAAGTTCTCGTATTGGAGTAAATGCGCCGATATAGGTTGCAGGATTAGAACGCGGAGTTCTACCAATAGGAGATTGATCAATTGCAATGACTTTGTCTATATTTTCAATGCCAGTTATTTCCTTGTGAGATCCTGGTCTTTTAGTGGTTTTGTAAAAATGGCTTTCAAGGGATTTTAATAAAATTTCATTAATTAGGGTAGATTTTCCAGAGCCGGAAACTCCAGTGACTGTAACAAATAGACCTAAAGGAATTTCAACATCAATATTTTTGAGATTGTTTTCAGATGCGCCTTTTATTATTAATTTGCCTGATTGTTTTCTAGTTTTATTTTCTAGTTTTATCAGAGAGTTATCTTTCAGATAAGTTCCTGTAACGGATTTATGTCCATTAAGAATCTGATCTACTGTTCCTTCAAACACTACATTGCCACCATGTATACCGGCACCTGGACCTAAATCGATAATCCAGTCTGAATTTCGTATAACTTCTTCGTCATGTTCGACGACAATGACAGTATTTCCAAGATTTCGCAATTTATTGAGCGTTTTAATCAATCTAGCATTGTCTCGCTGATGTAAGCCTATAGTTGGTTCATCTAACACATAAAGAACACCTGTAAGATTAGAGCCAATCTGTGTTGCAAGTCTAATTCTTTGAGACTCACCACCAGAAAGAGTAGAGCTAAGTCTATTTAGTGTAAGATAGTTTAATCCAACATTTTTTAAAAACTCTAATCTCTCTTTGATTTCTTTGAGTACATCTCTTGCAATATATTTTTCAGTGGAGCTTAGTTTTAGAGTTGAAAAAAAGTCATAACAATTATCAATAGATAAATCACATATGTCCATAATTCCTTTTCCATTAATTTTTACTGCCAATGATTCTGGTCTGAGTTTTTTTCCATTGCATGCATTACATGGAGTATCTCGCATGAATTGTTTTAGCCATTCACGTTTTGATTCAGAGTCTGTTTCCATGAAAACTCTTTGTAAATTCTCCAACACACCTTCAAACGCATCAGTATACTGCCAAGACGAATCACCAGATTTTGAACGATATCTAAAATCAATAAGATCATCTGTGCCATACAAAATTATGTTTAGATGTTTTTGTTTGATTTTATTAATTGGAGTCATCAAGTCAAATCCATATTTTTTACCAACTGCTCTAAGTGCTTGACGTCTAAATGACGAAAATCTACCACTCCAAGGAACAATAGCACCATCTAAAATGGATTTTGACTTGTCTGGGATTACTAAATCTGCATCAAATTCCATTTTAACACCTAAACCATTACAAGCTTTACACATTCCAAATGGAGAATTAAATGAAAAAGTTCGTGGTTCCAACTCACCAATAGTTAATCCACAATAAGGACAAGCATTATTTTGTGAGAATATTTTTTCTGATTTTTCTGAGGAAATCATTACTTCGCCTTTTGATGCCTTGATAGAGGTTTGTATTGCCTCAAATAATCTTGAGCGCTCTGATCTAGATACAGTTAATCTATCTACTACAATTTCGATATTATGCCATTTTTGTCTATCAAGTGGGGGGATAGGCTCATCTAGGCTCAAAATATCCCCATTTAGACGAATTCTAGAGTATCCATCCTTTTTTATCTGCTCAAATAGTTTCTCATAAGTTCCTTTTTTTCTCTTGACAATAGGCGATAAAACCAAAATCTTTTGTTTATCAAAATCTTTGAGAACAGAATCACATATTGTCTCAATTGACTGACTTGATATTTTTCTACCACAGTTGGTACAATGCGGTATTCCTATTCTTGCAAAAAGAAGCCTCATGTAATCATAGATTTCAGTAGTCGTACCAACAGTAGAGCGGGGGTTTTTGCTTGTGGTTTTTTGTTGAATGGATATTGCAGGGGACAAGCCTTCAATGGAATCAACATCTGGTTTATCCATCATTTCTAAAAATTGTCTAGCATATGCAGACAAAGATTCTACATAACGTCTCTGACCTTCAGCGTAGATTGTATCAAATGCTAACGTAGATTTTCCAGATCCTGAAAGTCCACTAATTACTACTAGGTTATTTTTTGGTACATCAACGTCTATGTTTTTTAAATTGTGATGCTTTGCACCTCTAATCTTTAATTTACTTTCTTGCATCTTTTTGTTTTAACTCCTTTTCTAGTCTATTTATTCTATCTCTACATTCTATGGCATTTTCAAAATCTAAATCTTCTGCAAATTTTTTCATCTGAGCCTCTAATTCTATGATATCTGCAGAAATATCATGTGATGACTTTAACTTTACATCATCTAATTGGGCCACTTGATCTGGAATTGATTTTATTATTGTTTTTGGAGTAATGTTTCGCTCCTTATTGTATTCTATTTGTTTTTCTCGTCGCCTTTTTGTTTCAGTCATTGCCTTTTTCATGGATTCAGTTACAGTATCTGCATACATTATCACCTTTCCATTTACATTTCTTGCAGATCTACCAAATGTCTGAATTAAACTAGTATAATTTCGCAAAAATCCTTCCTTATCTGCATCTAAGATTGCCACAAGAGACACTTCTGGTATGTCAAGCCCCTCTCGAAGAAGGTTAATTCCAACTAATACATCAAATTCGCCAAGTCGTAGCTGACGAAGTAACTCTGTTCTCTGCAATCCCTCAATTTCAGCATGCATGTATCTGACTTTGATTTGTTTTTTTGAGAGGTATTCAGCAAGATCTTCAGCCATCCGTTTAGTTAGTGTAGTAATAAGTACACGCTCAGACTGCTCTATTCTTTTTTTAATTTCTGATATTAAATCATCCATCTGATTTTGTGTTTTTCTAGTCTCAATTTCAGGATCCAACAAACCTGTTGGTCTTACTAGCTGCTCTACAATTTGGTATGACTTTTTTTTCTCATATTCTCCAGGCGTAGCCGATACAAACAAAGTATTTTTGATATATTTTTCAAATTCCTCAAATTTTAAAGGGCGGTTATCATACGCGCTTGGCAACCTAAAACCATAAGTGACAAGTTCTTTTTTTCGTGAATAATCACCTTTGTACATTCCATGTAGTTGTGGTAATGTGACGTGAGATTCATCAATTACAAGCAAATAATCATCATCAAAAAAGTCCAAAAGGCAAAAGGCTTGTTCACCTGGTTTTCTTCCATCAAAGTGTCGTGAATAGTTTTCAATGCCTGAACAATATCCAAGCTCTTCAATCATTTCAAGATCATATTTTGTTCTCATCTCTAGTCTCTGTTTTTCTAGCTCATTTAATTCAGGAAGACGTTGTTTTAGCTCAGCTTTAATGGATTTGATTGCTCTCTCTCGAACATCTTTTGCAATCAAATAATGCTTTGCAGGAAAGATTTTGAATTTTTGAACCCTTCTTTTTTCTTTTAATGATACATGATCAAGCAATGAAATTTTTTCTAGCTCGTCACCAAACATAGATATTCTTACTATGTCTTCAGAATATGCCGGAACAATATCTAGAGTATCTCCTTTTACTCTGAAATTTCCAGGTGCAACTTCTAAATCATTTCGTTCATATCTTGCTTCAATTAATTTTTTAATTATATCATTTCGTCTGATTTCATCACCCTCATTCAATGTTATAGCTAAATCTTCCCAATCCTGTGGATTTCCAAGAGAGTAAATACATGACACAGTAGACACTATAATGGTAGGCTCGCCTGATAGAAGCATGGCAGTGGCCTCTAACCTCATTTTTTCGATTTTTTCGTTGATTTGTGTGTCTTTTTCTATGTATGTATCAGTCTGAGGAATGTAACTTTCAGGTTGATAGTAATCATAGTACGATACAAAATAGCCGACATTATTTTTGGGAAAAAACTGTTTAAGTTCAGAATAAAGTTGCGCTGCCAAAGTTTTGTTGTGTGAAATTACTAGTGTATTTTTGCCTGTTCGTGCAATAACATTTGCTACTGAAAATGTCTTTCCACTTCCTGTAACTCCCAACAAGGTTTGAATTTTTTTCTTGTTTACACCTTTGACTAATGCATCTATTGCTTCTGGCTGATCACCTGTAGGGCCATATTCTGAAACTAAATCGAATTTATGCAACTGTTGCAACAATAACGTTCCTCTGAAACTGAACTTATAGCTAACGATTTTCAATTAAAAACCAACGGTCAAAGATAAACTCAAGTTAGCACTAGTTTCAATACGGTCTATTCTTTATTAGTTAAAAATTTCAAAAAACCAAACATGAAAAAAGAATGTCAAAATTGCGGACATATGTTTGAAAATAGGGCAACTAATTGTTGTTCGTTTGAGTGTAGTCTAAAAATACTCGAAAAGAAATTAAACTGTAATTAGTTATTTTTATTACCAGACAGGATCATCTATCATTTTCAAACCATTGTTAGTTATTTCAAAACCCATAGTTTTCAGGGTTTCTTTTGCTGTAGGAGAGTTTCTGTTCAAAATTTTCTCAGCAAGAATCTTTCGAGATTCAGGCCGCATGTGTTGTCCAATTTTATATTTTCCTTTAAGTGATTCTGGAACCACTTTGATTACAGCTACTTCATCTAAAACCAAATCGCCTGACTTTATTGGCTCATATCCTCCCTCGGGCTGATACTTTTTCATCAAAGCATTCAGCCCGATTGTTTTTTCATCATCATCTTCAACAAGCGTGGCTTTTCCCTTTATTACTACACTAATGTAGAGCGTATCTGCCTGAGATGCATCAGTAGGATGGGAAAAATATGATGGAAGAAATTCTAGTTCTTTATCTACTTCAAAACCAACTTTGTTATTTCGTAAAATATTATCAAGTTTTTCTCCTTTCGGATAAGAATGCATATAGACAGCATCATATACAAATGCAAAATTCATAGGAATGATTTGAGGGTAGCCGTTTTCATCAATACTTGCTATTCTTCCTACATGTTCTTTTGACATAAATTCCCTGATTTTATCAAGTGATTTTATCTCTAGTCTTCCTAAAAGTTTCACTAGTAGATATTCTTCAAAATTGAATTATAAATCATGGCCAAAAACAGTCTTGTAAAAATAATTTTGATCGCCAAAAAAATTGACTTCTAATCTTTATCTTTGCTGCCATCACAAAGTCAATAGTGACAGATGTAAGAGAAGACCATGTTGCAAAAACTATCATGAGGTTTTTTGAAGACAGAAGTCTTGCTCAGTGGGATCTGTTAGACTCAATATTTACAGAAATTAATGAAAAATCCCTAAAATAGTTTCAAGAGCAGTCATATTATTGGTAGAGTTATCAGAATCTGAAAAAAAGTTAGTTGACATATACAAAAAGTTACGGTTAAAAGAAATCAGGAATAAAGAAAAGATGAAAAAAGAACTCACATTAACTGAACAGACAGTTTTGTTCAATGAAACACAAGAGATTGAAAGAGAGATTGAAAAGGTTAGAAATCATTTTTCAGAATTATTCTACAAAAAATGGCTTAAAGAATGGGATAAACAAAATTCTTAGACTAGTCATCAGTCTGCCTTCTCATAAATTTGGCTTCAGCTGCCTTCAATCTGGCCGATTCTGACACATCTTCTGCCATATCATACAAATTATGAAGTTCCATATCAGTTTGAATCTGGTCTTCTTTTTCTTCTTCTAAATTAGTCTCAATATCAGACAATATGTCTACATTCTCATCTAGTATTCTAAGGCATTCATCTAAAGCGTCAGTTAGTTCATCATCCATGTTTTTTCTGATATCTTGTAGGGTAAATTATTTTCTGTATGTATTTGTCCAGTACGTCTACTTTTCTGCCTGTTCTTTTAGATAAGGAATTACATGAGATGCAAATTTATCTATAGAACCAAAATAGTTCTTTCCCCAGAATCTAATGACAAAGTGATTTACGCCTGCTTTCATGAATCGTTCAAAAGTTGGAATAATATCATCTGGAGTTCCAACAGCAGTTGATGAACGTGCAATAGAATCGGGTATCTTAGTAGCTGCTTCTCGCATCTTTACAATCCATTCTTGGTTTGACATAGAATATTCTGTAAAGTATTTTCTGAAATCAAATCCTTCAATCTCTTTTAGTCCATGAACTCGTAATATTTCTGGTTTGAATAAGCTTACCTTTACTGCTTCTTTCATTCTAGCCCATGATTCTTCTGCATCTTCTGAAAAGTATACATCAATATCTAGTGCATTTTGAAAATTTTCTTTTTCTTCTTGTGTTCTGTTATTTTCATCCATGGATTTTTGGATTTGTTTTGAATGATCTTCAAATAGTTCTGGTGTGTAACCAATTGGTAGCCAACCATCACCAAGTTTTCCTGTAAGTGCCAGAGTACGTTTACCACCAGCTGCCATGTATGTAGGAGGTCTTGGTTTTCTAATTGGTGGGGCTTGCAAACAAGCACCTTCTAATTTGTAGTATTTTCCCTCATAATCTACTGTATTATCTGGAGTTGAATTGTATAATGTGTGAATTACTTCAATTTGTTCTTCCCACTTGCTTACTGGTTTTTCAAATGGAATACAAAATTCTTTTAGATTCTGTGCCTCACCTGCACCAATTCCTAGTATTGCTCGTCCTTTGGAAACTCTATCCAAAGTGATAGCTGCTAGTGCAATATTTGATGGGTGTCTTCTGATAGCATCTGTAACACAGGTCCCAAGCTCAACGTTGTTAGTAACTGCCGCCATCGCAGACAACATAACCCAAGGATCTAAAACAATAGCATTTTTCCATTGAGGGACATTTGTATGATCCATGTAAAAAATAGAGTCATAACCTGTTTTGTCTGCAAGCATACAGGCAGTAAGAATTTGATCTTCAGTGTAACCTGCCCTTGCAACGTTTAAGCCATTTTGAATACCAAATTTGAGTTTCTTTTCTACCATCTACAGAACACGAAAGAATCTAAGCATAAATAAGTTTAATCACAATAGGTGAGACTAATTATTTTATCAAGAAAATAGAAAAAAAGTAAAAAATGTTTGAATTTTTTACAAATTACCTGCTTTGATATCTTCTAGACATTTAATGACGTCGTCTTTGGATATTGGAATCGGATTAGGATCCAAATGTCCTTTGTCAGTCATTACAACGTCTGCTGCTTCAGATACATCTGCTTTTAGGTCTAGTTTTTCAAATCCAAGTTTTTCCATACATTCTTTGAATCTTTCATAGAAGATGGATTTGTTGAATTTATGGGCAACTGTAGTACAAGAGGACAGTGAATATCCATGTGGCACACCCTCATTGGAAAATACATACGATAATGCATGTCCAAGTGTAGTAGAGCAGTTACCAAATCCCATACCAGAGATCATAGAGCCATAAGGATAGTTTTCTGGCTTGTCATTCATGACTGCGTCATGAAGAACATCAAATGCTTTTTTACACAATGTTCTTGTGAAGTCATTTCCTTTCTTGCTATCATAACCTTCAGAGGCTTGTGCTAAGGCATCACAAACAGAGTTGTTTACAATCTGTTGTGGAGTACCTTCCATAAAGTATGAATCAACCACAGCCATATCTGCCAAAAATCTATCTTCTCTAAGCAGTTTCTTTTTTCCCTCAAATTTTAGAACACAGTATGTAGTCATCTCAGCTCCAGTTCCAAATGTTGTAGGGATGAGAATTTTTTCTTTCCCAAGTTCTGGTGCAGCATATTTTACTACATCCATGGAACTTCCACCTCCTAATCCTATCAGGACAGATGGATCTTTGTTTTTGTATTCTGAAATTACTGCATTTACATCCTCAATTGAGGGCTCAGGTTTTACTTTGTCAAACAGTTCATAATCCTGAATACCCATCTTGTCAAGCCACTTACCAGAAAGTTCTGGTGGAGCAGTAGTGACAACTAGGGCATTTTTGGGATATTCTGTTTCACCAAGTGCATTTTCTCCAAAGTGAATCACTTTAGGAATGCGTAGTGTCTCCATAAATACAAACAAGTAGTGATTATTATTATATCTTACAAGTGAAAAATGGGTTTCAGTAAATGATTATTCAAAATTTTGATGAATTAGCAAGATCAGCTAAATTTAACGATTCTTTGCTTATTTTAGAAGAAGGCCTAAAAGCGGCAAATCCAGAAAATTTTATTCCTAATTATGTAAGATCTGATAAAATTAAGACATCTAAAAAGGTATTTGAATTAAAAAATTATTCTTCTATTTCCATTATTGCTTTTGGAAAATCAGCTGATTCTATGACAAGAGTAGTTAATTCAATCATACCAGTTAAGAGTGGGATTGTAGTTATTCCCAAAGGATCTAAATCCATCATAAAAGGCAAAAAATTTCAGATATTTAATTCAGGCCATCCAAAACCTAATGAAGATAGTGTCAAAGCAGCAAAAGTTATAGTTAAATTTCTAAAAAATAGGAAAAAAGATGAATTAGTGATTTTTTTAGTATCAGGTGGAGGTTCAGCACTACTTGCATTACCTGATACAATCACATTGTCAGATAAGATACACGTAACAGAAAGGCTACTAAAATCAGGAGCTACAATTCAAGAATTCAATTGTATTAGAAAGCACCTATCTAAAATCAAAGGCGGTCGACTTGTTCAGGAATTAAACTGTGATGGTGTAGCTTTGGTATTATCTGATGTAGAAAATGATGATTTATCATCAATTGCATCTGGAACTACATTTATGGATAACACTACCTTTGAGGATGCACTAGAAATAATAAAAAAGTACAATCTAGAAAATAAAATTCCTTTACCAGTGTTGGAACGATTTGAAGAAGGAATTAAAGGAAATATTTCTGAAACTCCAAAAAAAGAAATAATTCCAAATCAGATAATTGCAAATAATAAGACATGTATCAATGCAATGAGTGAGAAAGCAAAAAGTCTAGGATACCATACTAGTTCACTCCAAGTTTTTGGTAACATAAAAGAAGCTGTAAAAAAAATAGTGGAAAATATACCAGATAAAGAAAACAATTGTTTAATTTTTGGGGGAGAGACAACGGTACAAGTAATTGGAAAAGGGAGCGGTGGAAGAAACCAAGAGCTTGTTCTAAGAATACTTCAAAATACGCAAAAAATAAAAAAAATAATTATCGCTTCGGTAGGAACAGATGGTATCGATGGCAATACAATCTTTGCAGGAGCTATTACGGATAATTTCAAAATCGAACCCTCAAAGACAAAAGAATACCTAAAGAATAGTAATTCCAACTCATTTTTTCAAAAATATGGAGGATTAATCAAGACAGGTTACACTCATACCAATATGATGGATATTGGCATCATTTTGAGATAATAATTAAAATTCATTTAATAGAATGTGATTTATTATTAAATTTACTAAATTATTTTCTAATAATCAAACAAACTGAAGGGCAATTATTGACATTTTCAAATACCAGAAATGTGTACTGGTATTATGAATAGAAAAAATAATTCCAAGTGTAAAGACCCATTTTGTAATTGTGCCTGTCATGATGGTTCAAATTATAGGAGAGGTAGCGTTAGAAGCTAGAGATGGAAACAGTTTATGTGCTTATTCAATGTGATTTAGGTGCAGAAATTAGCATTATTGACGAAATAATGAAAATTCCAGAAATCAAAGAAGTTAGAGGCACGTATGGCATATACGACATATTTTGTAAAATAGAAGCAGAGTCAAAAGAAACAGTAGATAACATCATCACAAACAAAATACGCAAAATTCCAAAAATACGAGCTACAATAACGTTGCATTCTATCCCTTCCCAAGGCGGCAAGTAATGCTTGAAAAGCAGTTCAAACCAGATTTATTGTACAACAAAGTGGTCCATTTTTACATGGACAAAAAAGGATATTCAAAAGACCAAGCCAATGCAATAGCGCAAGCTGTGGTAACAAGAGAAGCCCAAAGAAGAATTTGTAAAAACAAAAACTGTAAACACTTTTCTCATGATCACATAAGAAATGCTGAAACTTGTCTTGTATCAGATTGTGATTGCAGAAAATTTGTCAGGTGAAATCATCTAAAGAATCTTCCCTTAGTGGTTGCGCATTAAAGCCTAAAGTTCTAAGATAAGCTGCAAATTCATCAACGAATCCATGTATTGTGTAAATTTGTTCAGCGCCAGATTGTTTTACAATATCTATTAATTCATTAAAATCGCAATGATCACTTAGCGGTATAGAATAATCAGCTCGTCTTCCAAATGAGAATTTGTTAGATTGTGCCCATCCACTGAATCCTATGGTCACAGCACCGTATTTTTCTTTCATGTCTGAGATGAATCGATTTTTAGAAGACATCATAGGAGCTACCATTATCCAGGGTTTTTTATCAAGTAAGCCTCTTTTTTGTGCCTCAGTATGTCCTATTCCTTCTTTTAATGAGACTCCAAGTTCGGAGTGTAAATCATTCATTTGTTTAACCGAATCATGAAAGTAAAGAGGTTCCCAGTGACCAAATAATTGAGTTATAGTTTGTGCTTTTCCTAGTTGATAACCTAAAAGTATGACTGGTATTCCTTTTGAGTAAAGGTCAGAAATCAATTCGTTTACTTGTTTTTGTATTTCCTGAATTGATGGAAAATTAAATTCTGGCAATCCAAATGTGCATTCAGTGATGAGGGTTTTGCATTTTGGTATTTTTGCACCTTTAAGAAATCCCCTAGGTCTTGTGCATATATCTCCAGTGTAAAAAATATCATCAAAAAGTAAGCCTTTTGCACCTAGGATGTGGCCAGTATCAAAAAGGGAGAAATCATCCAAAAATTCTACATGATTTTTCATTTGAAATCCACGAATGTTTGCGATTTGATTTGTTTCAATTGATGCTAAAATAGTTCCACCATTTTGTGATGGCAAGTGATCCGAGTGTGCATGTGACACAAAATTTACTCCATCAGGATCTGCATATTTTGGATCTAAGTAAACACGTTTCCCATTTTTTGCATACAAAATCCCATTTTTTGTCATCCTGACTAGTCTGGCCAACATTCATCAAGGCAGTCAGATTTGATATAAATCACGAGTTTTGTAGAATTCAACTGTAGGTTAAACTCTTTTTCAACAAGTTCAGTGCACTTAATCTAAACTACATGAATGCGAAGCTAGACGATAGCAGTTTATTTCATGAGCACTTAGAATACCAGTATTGCAATCTACCAATTTCAATAAATTCTGAAAAGCATTACAAGGCCCATCTATTGAAAAAAGTTCTTCACATTTAGGGCATTGAATCAAGTCATGAATACCATAATCACACTCGACATCTTCTATTTTTACAAAAGTAACTTTTTTGCCACATGTACTGCAAAATAATGCCTTGCTTATGAGTTTCTTAAGTATAGAGTTCACCAAATATTCAAGGCATTCATCATTCTTTTAATTTACTTTCTTTGAATACATCAGATCCATACCAACAATACCTAAAGTAATCAAGACACCATTCATGAAACATTGGATCATCACTGTATAGCATCTCTGTGATATCTGGCTCACCATCAGTTGTAGGAAATAAAACACATGCCTCTTTCTCATTTAAGACTAGAACTGTTTTTACTCCCTTGACCATCTTTCTTTCAACCAATCCTTTTTCAATAAGCTTGTCAAAACCTAGTCTTTTCAATAGAGCCTTTCTACCCTTAGGAACTACAATATCTTCAGAGAAAACATAATGAAATTTTATCCCTTTTTTGACACGTTTTATTAAAGGTTCAATCAAATCTAAAGGAACTTCAGTCAAAATTTCATAAATGTAATCATTTGCATTTTTGTACATAGACTTCCAAATTTCTAAAGTCTTAGACACACCCTTGATGTATTTGCCTGATGCCAGTTGCCCAGCTCTCATTATGAATTTAGTTGGAACATTTTCAAACGTATGATCCTCAAAATATTTCCTGTTTTGTGCTAAAAAAACAATAGAAGGAACCTGAGTACAAATTGTCTGGCCAAAAGTAGTTAGTGTATATTTACCATTTTTGTCTTTTTCAATTAATTTACTTTGTTCTAGTCTTGTAAAATTTCTGTGAACTTCCTGTTTTGTTGCACCTATTTCTTTTGCTAAATATGTAGGCGTAGTACTTTTTTGTAATAGTTTAAACAATATCTCTAATCTTTGAGAGCTGGCAAGCTCTAAAAAATTCTGGGCAGCCTCATCATAAAGATCAGTCATAGAGTAATCAGATTTCAGTTATTGATACTTATCAATCTATAACATGAATTAGATCTTTGAGTTTTCTACGTGATTTTGGTGGTTTTCTAGTTGCTGGATATCCAACACACAAAATAGATGAAGGTGTAAGGTCAGTTTTTAGAATTTTTTTGATTTTTTCTTCATCAATCATTCCTACCCAGATTGAGCTCAATCCCAAGGCATGTGCTGCTAAT
>CAYWRD010000009.1:0-5066 GCA_964460675.1 uncultured Nitrosopumilaceae archaeon | reverse complement strand
TAACTGTGAGTAAGCTGCTGCAAGGGTTGCATCTTGTAGTGAAAATTTACCAAGTATTTCAGGCGTAAAATCCATCTTTACACGACTAGGATTCATGCAAAAAACTAGAACCAAAGGAGCATTAACAAAAGGTTGACGGTTTGCTGCCTCCACCAATGCTTCTTTGACTTCTTTATTTTTTACATAATATACTTCCAATCCTTGAAAATTTCCAGCAGTTGGGGCAGTATCTGCTGCAGCTAAAATCTTTTCTATCTTCCAGTCCTCAACCTTAGTTTTAGCAAATTTTCTCGTAGAGCGCCGAGTAGAAAATATTCGAAATAAATCAGAACCAGATATTTCTTCTTCAACTTTTTTTGAACTTCCTGAAAGAATGGCTTGTAGTAACGATTGTTGTTTTTTTGTTGTCTTTTTTTCTTCTGTATTAGTATCATCCTTTTGAATCCATACAGAAGGGTAGAATTCTTTTGGATAAACTTGAACACGTAATGGTTCGTGTGGTACCTTAGCATACTCTAGTATCTTTTCTCTAAAATCATTTGTTTTAGCTTCTAACTGCTCTCTGTCTTTTAATCTAAATTGAACGACATCAGAGTTTATCAAAATCTCACTAAAGTTATCCTCTAGTTCCACCTTACCTACATGGTTATTTTTTACAATCTCTACTATACGATCTAATTCATTTTTGTTTAATACTATAGCATCTGTATCATCTTCATCAACACCAGTCCAAATTAATCTACAACCATCTTTTGAAAAATAAGGGGGTTCAACTTTGGTAAATTTACTCACAATACTATTCAAGATGTACCTTAGTAAAAAAGAAATTGTTCTGAATCAGAGTCCAGAAACTAAAAATGCTCCAATTCCCATGCCCATCAGGGCACCTAATCCCATACAAATAAGATCAAATTTGATGACCTTTTTGAAAGGGGTATGAATCATTTTGTTCAAGTTGTTCTGTGTTTTCATGATTATAGTTAGACAGATAATCTCATCAACTATGGTCTAAAAAAATCAAGACCAGTCAGCTGAATTGATGACCAAAGTTAATCATCAAACATGTATTGTAGAAGTTAATGAGAATTGAATCATGTCGAAAATGTGGAACAGAATTAGATTCAAAAACATGCCCTAGATGTGAAGGATCCAAAAAATCCACACCGTGATTCAATTCTCTAAAAACTGTAATTGTTTTCCAACAGGGTTTTATTGAAGTCAAGATTAGTTTGTTTAGTTGCTGAATCTAGGAATTTTGATTTCAGGCCGTGGAAGCAACATGGAATATATTCTAAAACACATCAAGAGAAAAAAGATTCCAATAAATCCGGCAGTTGTAATATCAAACAAACCCACCGCAAAAGGATTAAAAATTGCACAAAAGATGGGTGTAAAAATAGAAGTAATTGAAAGTAAAGGTTTCAAAGGAACTAGATGGGAGTATGACAAGCAAATCATAAACATTCTTACAAAACATGGCGTCACACCAAGAAAAGGTCTTGTTTGTTTGGCAGGGTTTATGAGAATAATTAGTCCAGAATTTGTAAAAAAATACAAACATAGAATGATGAACATACATCCAGCTCTATTACCAGCTTTTCCCGGATTAGATGCGCAAAAACAAGCTGTAGACTATGGTGCCAAATATTCAGGATGTACAGTTCATTTTGTAGATGCTGGCGTAGATACAGGTCCTATCATTTTGCAGGATGTTGTTAAAATAAAAGATGATGACACTGAAGAATCCCTTTCTAGACGAATCATCGTAAAAGAACACAAGATATATCCAAAAGCAGTAGAATTGTTTGCTAAAAATAAAATCAAGATCAAAGGAAGAAAAACTATTATCAGTTAGGAATCTGGCCCGCCAAAAAAATACAAAACAATTAGCTCTTTTTTGTTTCCATGAAAATGATGGGTGATGTCTTTTGCAACAAAATACATTTTATTTTCTTTGATTGGGTAATCTTTGTTTTTTATTCGTAGAAATCCATCTCCCTTGATAATAAAATAGACTTCATCACTTTCGTGTGGTTCTTGTGTATCATCTTCTCCTGGTCGTAACACTAAAACGCCTACCGCTAAGCTTTGTCGATTGATAAATGTATGAAAGAAATTGGGATCTTTTCTTACTTTATCTATATATTCAGCAATATCAAAATCAAGTTTCATTATTGAGCAACAACATTATAGAATTTTGGTGAAGGTGTACTTTCCATAAAAGTTATGGCTTTACTGTGCAAATGAGAGTGTTCTTCACTTTGATGCATTGCACTAAAGTTTTCTTTTGTATCAAACTCTACAATAATTCGGTGTTTTCCATCAGGGGATTGCAGTAAACGTCGCGAGATAAAACCATCAAATTTAGATACTGTTTTGTTGGATTCAGAAAACCACTTCTTGAAATCATCTAGTGAATCAGGTTTTAGCGACACATCTGCTATTACGACAAACATCACGATTCTCATTTTTTTCTTACATAATTTCTTTTCTCAGATATTCTACTATGAGAAGCTATTTTCCAAGGATTAAATATTCTAGAATATTCAGTATCCCATTGGCAGGAACAAGAATAGATGGAAAAGAAATTGCTCAGTCAGTAAAAGACAGAGTAGCGCAAGCAGTAGACCAATTAAAGGCTCAAGGAACAAACCCATGCCTAGCAACTGTCCTAGTGGGGGATAATCCTGCATCTGCCACATATGTCAAAAACAAACACAAAGCTTGCGAGCAGGTAGGAATTGCTACCAAAGATCATAAACTATCATCAGATATCACACAAAATGAGCTAAACAAAATCATTGATGATTTGAATAATGATAATTCGGTGCATGGGATTTTAGTGCAATTACCACTACCAAAACAACTAGACGAATTTGCAACAACTACTAGAATATCTCCCCTAAAGGATGTAGATGGTCTTACTCCCCACAATGCTGGACTTCTTGCAATGAACAAGGCAGCACTTGTTGCTTGCACTCCGTCTGGAATAATGGAGATGTTTGAATATCACAAAATAGAGTTGGGGGGGAAAAATGTGGTTTTAATTAATCGTAGTAATTTGGTTGGAAAGCCATTATATCATCTATTATTACAAAAAAATGCAACTGTAATTACGTGTCATTCTAAAACAAAGAATCTAGAAGAGTTATGCAGACAAGCAGATATTGTAATAACAGCTGTAGGAAATAGAGACAGATTCATACTCACACCAGACATGATTAAAGAAGGCGCCGTAGTAATTGATGTTGCCATTACAAGACATAACGACAAACTAGCTGGCGATACTGATTTTGAACAAATTATTCAAAAAGCATCTTATGCAACACCTGTCCCTGGAGGAGTTGGTCCTATGACAGTTGCAATGCTTTTGAAAAATACAGTTACTGCGGCATCGTTAATTAGTCAAATTGAAAAATAATCCTGAAAAAGCTGCATTACGCAAGATGCTTTTAGAAAAAAGAGACATTACTTCATTTGACTTGCTAAAGATTGCAAGCAAAAGCATCCATAACAATCTAAAGGGGGTAAAATCATTTCAGAATGCAAAAAAGATTGGAGCATACTATCCATTAGGAAATGAAGTTCTAACACAAGACATCATGCAAGAGATACTAAGCGAAGGAAGAGAATTATTTTTACCAAAAGTAGTTGGAAAAGAAATAGAATTTAGAAAAATTAGTGGGTTTTCAAGCCTGCAGACAGGCAATTTTGACATCATGGAGCCAAATGAAAAGTGCCAAATTGATAATAATTTGGATATCATAATTGTTCCTACCATAGGAATTACACCCAAAGGAGTAAGGCTAGGTTATGGTCATGGATTCTACGATAGGTTTTTAGCTGAAAATAAAATTGAGGCAGTAGCGCCAGTATTAGAGAAACAAATAGTCAATAAAATTCCAAGATTAGACCATGATCAAATTATCGATTGGATAGTTACTGAAAAACGAGTAATTAAAACTCAAGAATAAGATAATCCTTTTTTTCCAATGTCTTTTCTATAATATTTGTGCGGCCAAGAAATTTTTTCGGCTGCAGAATATGCGTTTTTAATTGCAGATTCTAATGTGTTACCTAGTGCAGTGACTCCCAGTACACGGCCACCATTTGTCAGAATTTTATCATCTTGTTTTTTTGTTCCGGCATGAAAAACATAAGCATCTTTAAAGTCTGAATTGAGTCCCATGATTTCTTCATTTTTTGGATATGATTCAGGATAGCCTTCAGAAGCTAAAACAACGCATACAGCAGACTGGTTTTTCCATTTTGGTTCTGGTAATTCGTGTAGTCGTCCTTCTGAGCTTGCAAGTAAATAGTCATACAAGTCAAAGTCCATTCTCATAGTAATTGGTTGGCATTCAGGATCACCCATCCTTACATTATATTCTAAAACATATGGATCGTTATTTTTTATCATAATTCCTGCATACAAGAAACCCTTGAACGTAATTCCTTCTTTTTTTAGTGAAGTAATTGTTTTATCAATAATTTTTTCTTGAATTTTTTTTGCCAAAGTCTCATCAATTATTGGAGTTGGCGAGTATGCACCCATTCCTCCTGTGTTAGGACCTTTATCATCATCAAATATTCTTTTGTGGTCTTGGCTTGATGCCATTGGAATTGCAATGTTCCCATCAGATAGTGTAATGTATGATGCTTCAATTCCATCAATTCTTTCTTCTACAATTATTCTGTTTCCAGCCTCACCAAATGCCTTTTTTGTCAGTATAATGTTAATTGCAGAAATTGCCTCTTCTGTACTGTTACATACTATGACTCCTTTGCCCGCAGCCAATCCGTCTGCTTTTACCACTACATTGTAATCAAGGGATTGTACGTATTCTTCTGCCTTTGCAGCATCATCAAAGATTTCAAATCTTGCAGTTGGAATATCATTTCTTTTCATGAATTCTTTTGCCCAAATTTTACTGGATTCTAGTTGTGCAGCTGATTTTGTAGGTCCAAATATTTTCAAATTCATTTTAGTAAATTTATCTACAATTCCTTCAGCTAGAGGAGCCTCAGGACCAACTACAGTTAAACAGTCATTATCTTTTGCAAAC
>CAYWRD010000008.1:17521-21715 GCA_964460675.1 uncultured Nitrosopumilaceae archaeon | reverse complement strand
ATATCAAGATTATTTTTAGATGCGATAGTAGATTTTAGAATAACAGTTCCTCTAGGCTTAACAAGACGTAAAGAATCCAAGAATCCAGATTCTCTACCCGTAGCTTCTATTACCAAATCAAATGATTTTTCATCAGTTTCAGATATTACATTTCTTGTGTTTACATTTAGTTTTTCTAATTTTTTTAATTTATTTTCATGTTTTCCAAAACACCAAATATTACTACACGACAGTTTCAGTACTCTAGTTATTAGTTGAGCAAGCCTTCCATCACCAACTATTGCTACTTTCCAGTCAGAATCAATTTTTACCTGTTCTAGTATTTCAAAAGCTGCTGCTAAAGGTTCTACAAATACAGCCTGCATATCAGATATAACATCTGGAATCACATGTAGGTTTTTTTCTGGCAATGTAAGATATTGTGCAAATGCACCATCACGGTTCAAAATACCTAAAACAGTTCTATTAGGACAATGACGTTCTAAACCATTTTTACATGAAGGGCATTTATTGCATCCTACGTTAATTTCACCCACAACTTTCTTCCCGACTAGTTTTTCATTTTGTGAATCAACAACAGTTCCCACAAATTCATGTCCCAACACGCCCTTATACGACATATATCCACGAAGTATTTCTAAATCAGTTCCACAAATACCAGCTAGATTCACCTTTACAAGACATTCGTTATTTTCTGGTTTAGTATAATTAGGATCAAGAGTTAATTCACCACCATCAAAAAAAAGCGCCTTCATTGTATCTTCTTTGGCAGACTCCAAATTAAAAGCAATGTTACTTGAAAGCAAGGTAAGGTTTTTGTGCTATTTGATAATATTATAATTGGTTTGCACGCCAACACCCAGAGAGCAGCCAAATCTGAATAATGTGCACTCTCTGGGGCAATTACATTTTATCTGGAGCATCAATTCCAATTAGATTTAGAGACTTTTCAATAGTTGACTTAAACGAATAAACAAGAGCAAGGCGAATATTCTCCAAATCAGAATCACCTATGTCTAAAACTTTGTTATGCTCATAAAATGCATTAAATGCAACTGCCAAATCATGCGAATAGCGAGAAATTACTTTAGGTGATAGATTTTTGACAGAGTCAATTACAAACATAGGGAAAAGACCCAAAAGCCTAACTAGATTTTTTTCATAAGTATCAGAAATTAGTTCATAATGACCATCAAACGAAGGAACATACCCTGCTTTTTCTAATATTCTTGAGGCTCTTGCATAGGAATACTGAATGTATGGTGCCGTATCGCCTTCAAGACTAAGTGATTTAGCCAAATCAAATGTTATTATTTTATCTAAATCTTGTTTTATCATTTCATAACGTAAGGTTCCAACTGCAACCTTATGAGCAATAGAATCTATATCGGGATTAGACATATTGGGATTTCTCTTTTTTGTTTCTTCAATCGTTTTGCTTTTTAGTAAATCATATACAGAATCTGCATTAACATATAGTCCCTTCCTACCAGACATTTGAGCTTGCTTACCAGATGTTTTGATTCCCAAAGATTTTGCAGTGTCACTACTCATTGTATCTGATTCATATCCAAGATGAACATATGCACTAGAATCATATTTGAATTTTCCCATCAAAGTTGCAATTATTTTCTGAAGTCTTGCTTGCCTAGAATCAATTACTGTAATTACTTTTTTCCCAGAGAAATCTTTCTTATCTTCATCAGTTTTGTTCAAGACAGTTTTCCAAAGAGTTCTTTTTGCTGGTTGCTGTTTATGGTATTTTTCATAGTAGAAAGGATCATCTAACAATCCTAATTTCCAAGCAGCATAAGGAATGTCTTTTGCAATATACGTTGCAGTACCATTACTTCGAACCACTACTTTATCCTCTTCCTTTCCTTCACCACGTATAACCCAACATCCTTGATTTTTTCCTTCTTTTTCAAATTCAAGTAATTTTAGATTTTTGAGTTTTTCAAAAATTTGGTTCCACAAACCTGATCTAATAATCTGAGATTCATAATTCAAACAGTCATAATACACGCCTAGATTCCAGCAAGTTTCTAATTGGTTCTCTAAAACTTTACTAGTTATTTCATCTGCAAACTTTGCAATATCAGAAGTTCCATCTTCAATTTGTTGTAGAATGTTTTTTCGTATTTCTTCTAAACTAGGATCTTGTTCATATTTTTCAGTAGTCTGAACGTAAACATCATCACCACAATAATGATCAAACTTTTTTCCGTTTGGTGGCTGTTCGGAAAAACCAAGATGCTTGAAACCCAGTATTATATCAGCTACCTGAAGTCCTGAGTCATCAATATAATTCAGTATCTTAACTTTGTAATTTGATTTTTCTAGAATTCGAACAATGGTGTCTCCTATGATTATATTTCGTACATGTCCAATATGAAGAGCTTTGTTTGGATTAACACTAGTATGTTCAACAACTACTTGTAAAGACTTACCAACATTGTTTGAGCCATAATTTTCATTTAATGAATCAGTAAGGATTTTTTTACTCAAATTTTTCCAATCTGCGTAAAAATTTACATAGCCAGATGGATGTGCCTCTGTTTTTGAAACTAGGGGACCTAAAAATTTCTGATATTTTTCTGAAATGGTTTTTGCAATTTCTTTTGGATTTTGTTTTAATTGTTTTGCTAACAAAAAAGTAATGTTTGAACTAACGTCACCAAATCCAGGCTTTGAGGGCTCTACGGAGAAACCCACATCGCTTACGGACATATCAGTTAAGATCTTTGTTAGATTATCAGTGACTTCATTAATGATTGAATCAAATGCCATTTTTCAAATATCCTCTAATCTAGGTGCAAGTTTTTGCAACGCCTCAAGAACCCCATCTCCCGATTTGCCTGAAACCTCCATAGTGGCTTGAGATTTGACATAGTCAGAAGAGTTTCCCAAAGCAATGCTTGTTTTTGCAGTATGAAATAATGGAATATCTGTTGCACTATCACCAATGGCAATAACATCATCTTTAGAAATAGTTAGTTTTTTCATTACCTCTTTGAAACCTCTTCCTTTATCAATTCCAGGAGAATTAATATGATAAGCATACATACTGTCTGATAAAGATACATCTAGATTTTTTTGTAAGATTAAATTTTTGCCTTCTTCTAGATCAAATGTTCGTTGTAGAACAACTTCGGTCATTCTTGGAAAGACAGGTTTTTCTTTTACATTTGAAATTTCTGTCGAAATTATTCTAAATGCATCTTTGCATTTTTGCAAATCACCTAAGAGAACATGCTCGTTTGAACCTGTAGTTATACATCCCCCATTTTCCCCTACTGCAATATTTGTAGTTCCGCCAAAAACAGATAGCAAAAACCCTTCAATTGATGATCGCCCTGTAACAAAAATCACATTATGACCCATGTTTTTTAGATGTCTTAAAGCACCTAAAGCTTCAAGATGAATTCTACCTCCCCCATTTTCGGTAATTGTGCCATCAATATCCACAGCAAATGTTTTTGATTTCAATACAAAATAATTTTAAAAGCCAAATAATAATTGCTCCGAAAAGCTAGCCGCGAATATTGATTAGTGTTGATAAAAACATTACCACGTGGTAAAAAAGGGAAGAATAGAAGAAATTCTTAGTAAAGCTAGGTTTGTAGACAATCCTAAAGATTACAAAATTATTTACAGAGACTTTGAAAGATTAGTAGAAAAAAATTTACCAGATTTTATTAGAGAATCGGACAATTTTCAGATAATACCAGTAAGTAGGATCGAAATCATAAAGAAGAATAATACAGTATTATTTGAAAAAACAAAGGAGAGAGGTTAGAGATGGGAATTCCAGAAAAAATCAAAGCCATACAAGATGAGATGGCAAAAACTCAAATCAATAAAGCGACAGAACATCATTTAGGACTACTAAAAGCAAAAATCGCTAAATTAAAACGAGAACAAGAAGATCATGAAACTAAGAAAGGGGGTGCAAAGCAAGACGGTTTTGATGTACGTCGTGCTGGTGATGCGACAGTTGTTTTTATAGGATTGCCAAGTGTTGGTAAATCCACATTACTAAATCAATTAACAGATGCAAAATCTACAGTAGGTGCATTTCAGTTCACTACCCTAACGGTAGTACCAGGAATGATGAACTACAGAGGTGCAAAAATCCAAATTCTAGATTTACCTGGAATCATAAAAGGCGCATCAAGTGGTAAAGGTTTAGGA
>CAYWRD010000008.1:0-17511 GCA_964460675.1 uncultured Nitrosopumilaceae archaeon | reverse complement strand
TTCTTTCTGTTGCACGAAGTGCAGATTTAGTTTTGTTAGTGTTGGATGTGTTTCAACCATATCACGAAGATGTTTTAATAAACGAATTAGGAAATATAGGTATTAGATTAAACAAAACTCTTCCAAATATAACAGTAGAAAAATCAGCCACTGGTGGAATTACAATTGCACAGCAAGTAAAATTAACAAAAATTACAGAAAAACATATCAAAGATATTTTACATTTATACGGAATAATTAGTGCCAGAGTTGTAATTCGAGAAGACATAACATCAGAGCAACTCGTAGATTATATTGCAGGAAATGTCAGTTATTCAAAATCATTGACAATTCTAAACAAAATAGATTTAGTAGACAAACAATTTCTGAACAATTTGAAAAAGAAGTTAAAAACAGATGTAATAGAAGTATCAGCAAATTCTAACATCAATATCGATTTATTGAAAGAGAAGATATACGGGAAACTAAGCTTTATTCGAATTTACATGAGACCTAAAGGAGGAGAAACAGACTACAAAGAACCATTAATTGCAAGAGAAGGAGACACTGTGGAAGACATATGCAATAAATTACACAGAAGAATGAAAAAACAATTTAGATATGCATTGGTATGGGGAAAGAGTGTAAAGTTTGGTGGACAACGAGTTGGATTAAATCATGTTTTGTATGACGAAGATGTTTTAACAATAATAAAGAAAAAAGGAACATAATTCTTTGGAAAATAGATCAAATGACAGAAGAGTTTGAACATAGATGGTGCAGGTATTGCATGGCAAAAACAAAGCAAATTGTTGTGTTTTTACCAAAATTAGCAACATACAAGCGTAGAAGACAGTACAAATGCACCAATTGTAACAAAAAAAGTTGGTTGCAAGGAAGAAGACCATCTGCTGAAAGTGTATATTGAAAAATATCCGATCATAAAAAAACAAAAAAACAAAATTTACGTTTAGAATTTGTTATCAAATTGTGTAACTTTGTTTAGTTTAACTATAGAAAAAGAATGAAAAAACCGGTTTTATAATGGCTACAAAAAGAAAAGCTTCTACTAAACGTAGATCTCAAAAGAGTGCAACAAAAGCACCAGCTAAGAGAAGAACAACTCGAAGAAAGAGTACAGCTAAGAAAGCAGCTCCTAAGAGAAAAGCTTCTCGTAGAAAGAGTGCAACAAAAGCACCAGCTAAGAGAAGAACAACTCGAAGACGAAAATAGATTCGTTGAAATAATTAATAATCGTCAGTGACGATTTTAATTTTCTCTTTTTCTAATATGAAATTTGGAAAGTAATTAAAAAAAGGACATCAATACAAGTAGCTCATTAATTTAATCTGTTCTTCAGTTGTAATGATTTCTTTGCTTGTGAGTATTTCCAAGAGTTCTTTGAATAATGCTTTTTGTTCATCAGACATACCTCCACTTGTGCCTTTTTCTCCTGGTGGACCTGGTGGACCTCTTGGTCCTGGCGGACCTAATGGACCCTGTTCTCCTCTAGGACCTTGTTCACCTAGCGGACCTGGGGGACCTGTTGGACCTCGCTCTCCTTGTGGACCTTGAATGCCTTGTGGTCCTTGTGGGCCTTTTTCTCCAGCAGCTCCAGGTGGACCTCGCTCTCCTTGTGGGCCTTGTGAACCTTGTGGGCCTTTTTCTCCGGTAGGGCCGGGAAGTCCTGTTGGGCCTTTTTCTCCTGGTGCGCCTTGTGGACCTTTCTCACCTTTTTCGCCTTGTTGGCCGGGAACACCAGTTAATCCTTTTTCTCCAGCTGGACCTTGTGGGCCTTGTGGGCCTTTTTCTCCTATAGGGCCTTCTGTTCCTCTTGGGCCTTTTTCTCCTATAGGGCCTGGAGGACCTATTGGGCCTTTTTCTCCTATAGGGCCTGGAGGACCAGTTATTCCTTTTTCTCCAGCTGGACCTGTTGGGCCTTGTGGGCCTTTTTCTCCTTGAGGACCTACTGGTCCTTTGTCACCTGCAGGACCAGTTGGACCTTGAAGTCCTTTTTCTCCCTGAGTACCTGCAGGACCAGTTGGTCCTTTTTCGCCTATAGGACCTTTTTCACCAGTAAGACCTTTGTCTCCTGTAGGTCCTTGAGGACCTTTGTCTCCTTTTTCGCCTATAGGACCTCTCAATCCTTGTGGGCCCTTATCACCCACAGCACCTGTTGGGCCTTTATCGCCTTCTTCACCTGGAGGGCCACGGATTCCTTGAGGGCCTTTGTCTCCTGTGGATCCGGTAGGACCTTTATCGCCTTTATCACCTGGAGGACCGGTTAGTCCTTTGTCACCCTTGTCACCCTTGTCTCCGGTTATTCCTTTGTCACCAGTTGGGCCTTTGTCACCAGTAGGGCCTGGCGGTCCGGTTGGACCTTTGTCACCAACTGGGCCTTTGTCACCAGTTGGGCCTTTATTACCTTGAAGTCCAGGCGGTCCGGTTGGACCTTTGTCACCTGGGGGGCCAGTAGGTCCGGTTGGACCTTTGTCACCCGGATAAGCAGGACTGGTAGTATGTCGTGGTTGTTTTGGAGGGGTTTGTTCTTTGGGTTTTGGTGTTTGTTCTTTGGGTTTTGGTTTGTCTTCTTTTGTTTTACGTTGATCAGTTGAAGATTGTTTTTGTAATGGAACTTCAAAAGAGGAATGAAGTGAAGAGAATTGATCGGTTACAATTATCCATATTTTATCTTGTGAAAATACCTCATTTGGAATTGGATTATCTGACGAACCTAATGTTTCAGAAAAGTACCCATCTTTTACTTTAAGGTGGAAGTTTCCACGCCATAGTGATTTGAAATTTTTATTTTTAATAGCATCTTCTGAGGGTCTACTATCCACTATAGAGATTTGAACCTCATAAACCCCTGGTTGTTTAAAGGGAGCCTGTCCAGTTACTTCCAATTTTGAGGGAGATGACACTATCGTTGATGTAAATATGAAGTATTTCTGTATTTTCAAGCATTCCTATGAATACTCTCTAATCAGGCTCAAATCAGGAATAGTATTTATCTAGAGAAATTGCACAAGTATGTCTGATGAAGAAAATATCTGGTAAAAAGTCCAAAAACGAAGAAAAAACAGACAAAAATGAAGAGACCAGTCTAGCTGATCCAGATTATAACAGAAAGAAGCTAGTCAAAAAAGGCATCAATCTGATGGCCGATGAAAAATTAGAAGATGCTGCAGAAGCTTTTGAGCAAGCATTAAGAATTGAACCAGATAATGTTGAGACTTTGTTGAAATTAGGATATGCAAGATTTCATCTAGATCAACATAGCGATGCATTGAAAGTATATGATAAAATTTTAGATATCGATGTGACGAATCCAGAAGCTTGGAACCTTAAAGCACTAGTTCATTATGAACAAAAAAAATATTCAAAAGCTTTGGATGCAGTTGAAAAAGCTGTAGAATCGGATCCAACTTATGGGATGGCATGGTATAACAAAGCCTGTTTCTTATCATTGCTTAATCAAATACCAGAATCATTAGAAGCTCTAAAACGTTCTATCGAAATAGATGTTAAAAATGCAAGAAAAGCTGTAAAAGACAAAGACTTCATGAATGTAAGAGTAGAAGAAGGATTCAAAAGAATTATTGAAGTTGTTGTTTTAGAATCCATAAGACAAGGTTATCATACAATTGGTTCAATAGTTTGGACTACATTTCTAAACAAGGCAGATGCAGAAGATGCATTAACTAAACTAATAGAAAAGGGTCTAATAGTAAAACATGAAAAAAGAGAGGGGTTCCATAAAGTTCCAATTTATAATTTAGTTCCAGAATTGGCAAAGAAAGTAGGTACAGAAAAGAAAGGAGTTTTAGGATTAACTAAAAAGAAACTTCCCGAACCAGTAAAAAATCTAAAGGAATTAAGTGAAGCAATACAACAAGTTAAAGATTCTATCGAAGACGAAGATGTTGAAAAAACAATAGATAATTTTGAGATTTTCATCGACCCAAAGAAATGTGGTCCATTAATGATTGAACAATTCTTTGAAGAACATAGAGACATAAGATTATGGAAAGTACGACTGAAAGACAGAGGAGTAGATTATTTGAAAGACAATAAAGAAAAGATGCTCAATATGTTTGACAATATAGAAGTCACAATTACAAAGAAATTAAGAAACGAAATTTCTTATTCTGCTGATAAATCCCAATAGTTTGCATCAGGCTGTTTTTCAATAGGTTTTTTGAGATTTTTCCATTCCCTAAATGAACGGACATATAGTTTAACGTCAGGCATATCTACTGATTTTAAGGCATAATATGCAAGACCAGACAGTGTGCCAACGCTTCCACAATAAGTGATAATTTCAGATTTGGGGTCAATACCACGATTATCCAACAATCTTTTCATGTCTTCTTTTGGTCTGAGTATTTTATCTTGAGAGGCCAAGGTTCGATATGGAATGTTTATTGCCCCTGGAATATGTTGTTCCAAGTAGTTCAAACGTTCACGATTATCTAACAAGATTGTATCTTGTTTTTCTTTTGAAGATTCTAAATAATCTGCAGTTGCCAATATTTCAGATCGTAGATTAAGAGAATGATCTTTTTTTTGAATATCAGGGGTTTTATTATCTTGTTCCAAGCCTAGTGAACGCCATTGGCTATATGTCGTTTCCAGAAGAGAAACATCTGTATGTCCAATATATTCAAGAGTCCACGCTACCCGAGATGCCAAAGCACCAAATGTATCATCATATACAACAACAGGAGTTTCGTCATCAATACCCATTGATTGAACCAGTTTCAATACCCTTTCAGGACTATCGTCTGAGAGTAAATTTGCCAAAGGAAGGTTTACTGCAGTAGGAATATGATTTTGTTTATAATCATCTTCTTTTCGAACATCAATGACCCTTACACTTTTGTCTCTTAGATTGGAGCGTAACGAATCAAGATCAGTAGTAATTTTTACAGTCTTTTGACTCATGCAGCACATTCACCCTTACCGGTTTTTGTATGATAGCTGGTATCACTTCCGTAGTCAGTGTAAAAGGTTGGATCTTCTTCCTTGGTAGGTGGCACGGTAAGCGGTGAAAGAGTTTTCTTTAAATCATTCAAGGATGTAATTTCAGAATCATCCTTTCCTTGAACTATTCTATGAATCCAAGTTTTTAGATCATCATCTGGTTTTTTATTTTTCTTAAAGACTTCAATTATTTTTAAGATCACAGGTATTACTTTTTTTGCAGGGACTCTCATCATGCTTTGTCCTAACATAGCATCATTATCTGCTCTTCCTCCAAGTGACATCATGTAACTTGGGTACATATCTTTGCCAACTCTTCCGCCTCCTCCAAAAAATCCTATAGTTGCTATTCCATGCTGACCACATGAATTAGGACAACCGCTAATCTTTATTGAGGACTCACGTAAGTCATCATCTTCATCTAGTTTTAATTCAATAAACTTTCTTTGAACCTCTTTGGCAAGTCTATGCGAGTTTGTCAATGCCAGATTGCATGAGGTGGTACCTGAGCAACCAATTGGTGCTGCCATAGTCAAAGAGCCAGACTTTGCCAGTCCAGATTCTAATAATTTAGAGTATAGTTGTGATAAATCATCATCATGGACAAATCTCAATGCAAGGTTTTGAACAAATCCAACACGTGCAGTACCTTCACCAGAAAATTCTGTAATAATAGAAGCTAGAGCTCTAAGTTGATTTGCTGTGATATCTCCTGCTTCCAATGTTATGAATACTGTGTTATAGTTTTCTTGTTTTTGCTTGAAGGTATTGGTCTTTTTCCATCTCATGAAACCATCAGGATTGGGCGTACCACTTTCTTCTGAAATTTGTATTGGTCTTTTGATTTCTGTAGGAGAATGATCTATCGGAAGTTGCGTGACAACAGATTGTGTTGCTCTTACAACATCACGTTCTTTTAGTACAAGGTTTTTGAATTTCTCCCATCCCATATCATGTACTAGATATCTAAGTCTGTTACGGGCAAGGTTCTTTCTATCACCAAGTCTATCAAAGATTTTAACAACTGCTATTGCAGTATAGATTACATTTTCTTCTGGAGTAAAGTCTTCTAGTTGATGACCCACATAGGATTTGTTTCCTAATCCACCACCAACAAAAATTTTGAATCCTTTTTGCTTTTCACCGTTGATTTCGCGAATTTCAGGGATTAATCCCACATCAACAATTCTAGCCATCCCATGTTTTTCACAACATGTGTAGGTAAACTTGAATTTACGTGGCAAGTTTTGATTAAGAGGATTTCGTAAGAAGAATTTTGCCGTAGCTAATGCATAAGGAGTAGAATCAAAAGGCTCATCTGGACAAACTCCTGCAAGTGGGCTACACATGACATTTCGTACTGCATTTCCACATGCTTCTCTTGAAGTTAATCCAACTTCTGATAATCCACGAAATATTTCAGATACGTCTTCTAAAACAACCCAATGAAGTTGAATGCTTTCTCGTGTAGACACATGAGCACTTCCAATAGAAAATTGCTCACTGAGTTGGGATATTTTTTCTAATTGATATGGATAAATTTCGCCAGCAGGGATTTTTATTCTAACCATAGCATAATCGCTTGTCATCCTGGTACCATATGCACCATGTTGTAACCTATAGCGCCTAAATAGATCGTCAGAATACTTACCTTGACGGTATAATTTTACGGTTTCAGCAAAGCTATTAGCTTCTTCTATACGGGACCAATCAATCTTTGATTTTTTAGACTCTGGTCTTTTTTGTTTTAAATCAGATATTGTCAATACATGGAAATTCCACCGAGTTTAGATATAAATTTTTGACAGTGTTTTTGCCATTAAATCTAATATCCATGCATTATTTGCCATGGAAGATTAGTGTAACCTAAGTTAGCAACAGTAACGTGGGAAACTATTAATGTGTTTTATAGACGAACACAAACATGCAAGAAGCAGCAAAAGCTGAGAATTCAAAAATTTTTACTGACGTTAGAGAAGTAGAAATCACACGCGCTATAGCAAATGAATTTCATGAAGTGTTAATTGACAGAGCAGACTCTGATGTAATAATTATTGGTGCTGGACCTGCAGGTTTGACAGCAAGTAGAGAGCTTGCAAATATGGGTTTCAAAGTATTAGTTATTGAACAAAATAACTACCTTGGAGGAGGGTTTTGGTTAGGTGGTTATATGATGAATCCTGTAACTGTAAGAGAGCCCGCACAAAAAATATGGGATGAATTAGGTATTCCTTACAAAAAAGTACAAGACGGACTTTATCTTACACCTGGACCACACGCAGTATCAAAATTAATCGCAAGTGCATGTGATGCAGGAGTAAAATTTCTAAATCTTACAAAGTTTGATGATCTCGTTTTAAAAAATGGCAGAGTCTCAGGTATTGTCGTTAATTGGATGCCAGTATCGGCACTACCAAGAAACATTACTTGTGTAGATCCTGTTGCATTAGAAGCTAAAATGATAATTGATGCATCTGGACACGATTCAGTGGCAGTAAAAAGATTGGTAGATAGAGGACTAGTAGAATGGAAAGGAATGAATCCTATGTACGTAGATGAAGGAGAGGAACATGTTGTACACAAAACAGGCGAAGTATATCCCGGATTAGTAATTGCAGGTATGTCCGTTACGGAAACACATGGATTAGCTAGAATGGGACCTACCTTTGGTTCTATGTTATTCTCAGGAAAAAAAGCAGCTGAGGTAACTGCAACAAAAATTAAAGAATTAGGAAATTAAGTTTTCCAACATATTATAAAAACAGCAGCATTACGTTGATTTTCACCCATGAAAATAACAACAAAGTCTTAATCAGATCAAAACTAAAAGTGACAAGGAATGGTACTACAAATTGCAGCAGTCGTATTGCTTCCAATAATGATGTTGATTGTAGCTTCATCCCCATTTGATGAACCGATTAGTGTGGAACCAACAGACGAACCACCGGTTGAAAATTCACAAAATGTACTTGTAACATTTTTTATCATATGGATGATCTGGGTTTTGTTATTAACCAGAATACTTTATCAGGTTAAAAAAGGAACCTACAAAATTAAAAAATAATTTATTGTAAATTTATACAATATTATTTATCAAAAATAGAAGAATTTATGCAAAATTATGATCCTATTTTTATTTTACAAAATCTAATTATCAATATGCGGTTAGTGAAAAAATGCGTTATTTGTGGTAGAAACTACATCGGGTTTGAAAAGTATTGTAACATAAAATGTCTAGAAAAAGTATACAATTAGATGACAATTCTGGCAAACCCGGAGAATTCTTAGGAGTTAGGAAGATAACCTACCAGATTATCATCAATGTATGAAAATAAAGACCGTATTTTTGTATGATGAACCATCTATACCTCAAATTGAAATTCACAGATTGCAAAAATTCCTAAAAAATACATTTCCAATCAAAATAGAAATAAGAAAAAATATTTTGAGATATTCAAATTCAGATACACCTCAAAAAATCGCATCAACTAGGATCTTTAATCCACGAAAACCATTCCAAAAACACATTCCAAGCCATGAAGAAATAATATTTGAAAAACAGAATATAGAAGATACATCAAAAACAGAGAATATCATAATGTATGACGGTTTTGAACTGCAAAAAATCTTAATGGATTTAATTCCAAGTAATGAATTAAGCATGGATTATTTTCATGTATTTTTTACGAATAAACTAACATGCACATATGATTATAATGATTATAGATATCATGGTAGAGCATTAATTGGTTCAAACCCAACAATAATTTCAACAACAGGAATTATCGAAGCACCAGCTAAACCTAGGGAATACTATTTAGATCTTATTTCAAACTACCAACACGGTCTAAATGTCAATTCAATTAAAGAAAAATACAAAGGAGAATATTTGGAATATAATGATCCTCGTTTATCAAAAGTCATAGAAGGGTACTTGCTACAATCCATATTCTATTATGAAACAGGAGAAGAATTTTGTTCGGATAAAAATTGTAGATTATTCAACGCTCACTGGCAAAAAGATCTTTTACAATCACAAATAGAAATATCCAATCTCTGTGAAAAACACCAAAAAAAACTTAGAGAACTAACAATCACTTAAATTAATGAAATTTTTGATTCAATAGCATGATGGCTTCTGATTCCAGTGGAACAGTAATGCAAGAAAAAGACGAACCACCAAAAACGCCAGATAAAAAGAGAACAAAATTTGACGTAGTAATTATTGGTGCTGGACCTGCAGGATACACAGCAGGCATTTATTGTTCACGGGCAGGATACGACACTGTATTGTTATCCGGTATTCTACCAGGTGGACAACTGGTCAACACAACTGAAGTTGAAAACTATCCTGGGTTTGAAAAAGGAATAATGGGCCCAGATTTAATGATAGAAATGAGAAAACAAACTCAAAGAATGGGAACAACGATTGTAGATGATGAAGCAATAGATGTAGACTTTAGACGTCAACCATTCAAAGTGTTAACGTCATCAGAAGAATATGAAGGAAAAGCTGTAATTATTGCAACAGGTGCAAATCCAAGAAAATTAGGATTAGAAGGAGAACAGATCTTTGGAGGTAAAGGTGTATCATATTGTGCTACCTGCGATGGTCCTTTTTTCAGAAATCAAGAATTAGTAGTAGTCGGAGGCGGGGATTCAGCAGTAGAAGAAGCCACTTTTTTGACAAAGTTTGCTACAACAGTACATTTGGTTCACCGTCGTGACAAGCTCCGGGCCAGCCAAGTAATGCAAGAAAGGGCATTTGCTAATGAAAAAATAAAATTTCATTGGGATTCACAAGTTTCAGATATCAAAGGAGATCAAAAAGTACAAGAAGTAATTCTAAAAAACACGAAAAATAACGAAAACGAAACTTTGAAGGTAGGAGGAGTCTTTGTAGCCATAGGACACGAACCCAATACAAAACTATTCAAGAATCAGATAGAACTTGACGAAGAAGGATATATCATACTAAAAGACCACACTAAAACAAACATAGAAGGTGTGTTTGCTGCAGGCGATGTACATGATAGAAGGTACAGACAAGCTGTTACTGCAGCAGGGTTTGGATGTATGGCAGCTATTGACGTAGACAAGTATCTAACAGAATCTAACAAGTAAAATAAAAAAACTAAAGAACTAAAATTGATCTAGAAAATTTGTTGTAATTATTCAATTTCTTTAAAGATTAATGGAGTTTATAGATTCTAGTTACCTAACAATTCAGTATGCTAACTCAGACATGTGTTTAGCCTCTTTCAGTGCATTTTCAAATTCTTCTTCTGTCATTACTTCATTATCAGCGTAAACACTCTTGAATTTCCTACCATCATCGGCAAAAATTCCCACTACACATCCTTTTCCTTCAACGGTATATTTTTTCATACATGCGTAAACGGCAGCGGAAGACGGACTAATGAGTAATTTATCTTTCTCAAAAACCTCCTTCACTACAGAGAATGCTTCATCATTTGTCACATTTACCCAATCATCAACAACGTCTTCTCTTTTTAAAAACAGATCTGGTTTTGCAGACTCTTCAAAGTTCCTCCAACCCTGAATAAGATGGTTTTGTTGTGGTTGGCAACCAATTATTTTGATATCAGGGTTTTGTTCTTTAAGATAAGTCCCAATGCCTGTAATTGTACCTCCAGTTCCAACTCCAGTAAATAGATGAGTTACTTTGCCATCTGTTTGTTTCCAAATTTCAGGCCCTGTTCCATAATAATGACCTTTGAAATTTGCTTCATTAGCATATTGGTTAGGAGAATAATACGTATCTGGTCTAGATGATGCAATCGATGTAGCTAATGCAATACTCTGATCAGTTCCAGCACCAACTTTAGGGCATAGATCATCACTGGTTTCAAAAATTTTTGCTCCAAGCTTTTTGATGATTTCTTTTGTTTCATTACTAGCTTTTTCAGGGATAACAATTTCAGCACCGTATCCTAAGAGCTTTGCAATTCCTGTCAAGGCGATACCAGTATTTCCAGAAGTAGGTTCAATTATGATACTTTTTCCTTTTGTGAGAATACCACGCTCTTCACCATCTTTGATCATCCAATAAGCTGCTCTATCCTTAACAGAACCAAATGGATTATGGCCTTCTAATTTTGCAAAGTAATCTAACCCATCTTTTGAAAGCGAATTTAATTTTACCAGAGGGGTATTACCAACTCTATTGAGAATATCAGTATCTGTAACGGTAGTCATTGAGGATCATTTCACCTTTTTTATCTTAAAGGTAAGTACACTACCGTCTTTTTTCATATCTAGTAATTCGTGACCATTTCGTGTAACCCATCGCGAAATGTCATCTTCGGCTGCAGGATCGTCAGCAGATACTGTAAGAATATCGCCTACTTGCAACCTTTCAATCTCAATTTTTGTCCTAAATACTGGTTCTGGACAGAATAAACCAGTAGCATCTAATTTTTTTTCTTCTGACATGTACCTAATTAATAAAGCTCGTTTTGGCATATTAAAATCTATTTTAAAATAAAGAAATTACGTAAAAATAGGTTATTCTAGGCATCATTCAAAACTTCAAAAATCACATATCAGCCAAAATAAAAATAAGAATCAGTATGCCAATTCCAACATAAACATAAAATCTACGTTTAGAAAAAATAGAACTTTTTGATTTTTTCATTTTATAAAAATAGTAATATCTTGATTTAATACTTTTGTCAAAAATATAACTAGGTTACAATGCATAAAATCACAGAGCTTTTAGATCTATAGCATCTATACGAAGAACTTCAACTTTGTTGTTAGAATCAACGCATCTTGCCTCATATATTGGAACAAAAATTTCAAAGAGATTATCTATAATTATTTTTTCTTTAATCATCCTCACGTTATCTTCTGAATCTTCCTGAAGTATGTCAATTAAAAATTGAACCGCCTTTTCATCAGTTACAGAAGTTGGACGTATTTTGGATTCATTAGTTTTTAATATATCATCAGGAAAGTTTTCCATATTTTCAGAATTCAATTTGTATGGAAATTTTATTTCATTTCCAGCAGAATTCAAAAATACTTCTTCTTCAACATTAATCAAAACATGTTCTTCCACTGGAATAGTTAGTTTGTTACGTCGTTCTCCTCCCTTGATACTATCTTTTAATTTACTCCAAGTTCCAGATTCACTTTTTACGGGAAAAGTACCTTTGCCTATAATTACTTCAGTGACATTAGAGTCAGTATCTACATCATATACATTTTTTCGAAAGTAATCTCCACTGTAACTACCACTAACCATCCAATATGGTTCATAAAACAAATCAATTGATGAAACTTCTACTTCATCAGGTTTAGGTCTAGAAAACACGGTACCATATAGTGAAGTTTTCTTTTTATTAGCAAATTCAATTATGTCATCCTCAGTTACTTTGGGACGCAATACAACTATTTTCTTTTTAGCTATTTCTTTTTCCATATTTCATCAAATATTATCAGTTAGGCATATGAATTGACCATAAAATAGATTAAAACTCTTACTGATAAGAAATCAATTTAAAAAGAAAACCAGAATTTAAAATCATCAGATGAATAAAAAATCATACTTTAGTAGTACTCAAAAGATTATTTTGCTTTCAACGGCAATTTTTGCAACAAGTGGTATTCTTCCCTGGATTGTTGTAAACTTTCCAATAGGAAATTTGAAGATTTCTGTTTTAGATTTATTGACATATTTTTCTGATCCAAACAGAATATCTGTGGATTTCTATTCTAATTTCATATACAGTATTTTGTTTATAGGATGGGTTTTTGCAATGCTATTTTTAATTACAACTACAATTTTTCCTAGAAAAAAAATGGTGCTTATTGCTTCAATAATAACCACAGTTCCTGCATTCATATGGTTGTTATCTGTACCACACCTAAGAATACAAATGATTTTCCTTACATTATCTAATCAACCAATAGAACCAAACCAGATAACGGGTTCAGGAGAAGTTGCGGCCTTAGTTTCTGGTTTTGTTTTGATATATTCTTTTTTCAGAGTTGCAAGAAAGACATAATTTATTTAGAAATTTAAATTCTATCCAGAAGTTCTTTTTTCTTTGAATTAAATTCTTCTTCCGTAAGAATTCCCAGTTCTTTAAGTTTAGCCAAATCACTTAAGAGATCAATACTACTTTTACCATATTGAGTACCTATTCTAATTCTTCCAACAATTTGTTCAAATCCTGAAAGAAATCCAGTTTTTAATTTAGTAAGAATACGAGGACTAGTCTTTTTGAAATCAATTTGTTTGGCTTTAATGGTTTTTTCCAGTTGAGAGATTTTTTCTTGAATTTCTTTATATGAAGAACTTTCTTTAGCTCGTTCCAAGTTCAAACGAATGTTATCATTAATGTTTTTTGAAGTGTTAATTGCATTGTTTAATGATGCCTTAGTAGATTCACTAGCCTTTTGTTTGAACTTTAAGTAAGAGTTTTCTTCAGGTTTTTTTCGATTAATTTCAGGTTTATCTTGTTTTTCATTTGATTCAGATTCATTTTTAATATTATTTGAGTTCAAGTTAGGTGTCATATTTCTAATTAAGATGTATTTTAACTTCATGTTTTGTTGAAACCTTTTTCAAGCAGGAATTAATCTAAACCATGTAATTGAATAAGAGAATACTCATCTTAGGTCTAATTATTGGTATTGCAATAGGAACAGTAGCTACCTATTATTCTGTTTACGCACTAACACTAATGGAAATTCAGATTTTGCCAAATTCAGCAGATGAGAAACCTGTAAAGCAGGAATTAATTTCAGCTACTATTCCTAAAACTCTGTTTACTGATGAGTTAAAGTATGTACTTTTAGATACAAAGAGAACGGATTTTGGGGTTAATGGAGAATTGCCATTAGAAGGAGGTATTTTCCTGATTGCCAAAATAGAGATAGAGAACCTGACCAAAGAAGAAGTAATCGTATATGGTAAAAACTGGTTTGTTAAAGACACTGAAGATAGGATTTACAAGCCTAACAGTTTTAATGCAAACAAAGATCCTGAAAACATCTTTAGTATTAGAATTCCTCCAGGTTTTACAGTTGTCAAGAATATTGGTTTTGAAATACCATCTGAATTAGAATCTGGAATTAATCTATACGTAGCAGATAGTGGATTCAGCTCAAGTCCGATTCTGTTAGGTCAGCTATGATTGGCTTACCATCATAATGCCATTTTAAACATAGTTCCAAGATTTCTATCTTTCATAAAATATGGATCTTGGTCTTGAAAGTTAATTTTCTGTGAAATTCTCTTCATAAGATATACACCTATCTTGTAAAACAGCGACCAAAGGTAGCTGTTTTGATTTAGATCATATATTTTCAATAATAATTTCAAAAGCCATTCAGAGTTTGGATAGTTTTCTTTGATATACTCAGAAAGATATTCTTTGGAATTGTTTATTTTATATTTTAGATGCTCCATGGTTTCAGTTTGTAATGCATATCCTGTTTTATTGATTTTGACTTTGCCATGTTTTAATGATTGTAACACACTATCCAAATTATTTTCTGAGTCTATGACGTTTACACATCTCCCTAATGTTGAAAGAACATGGGAATCGCTCCCAGATACTTTAGTCATATTATTTGTTAGAGCAAAGTCAGTTGCCTTTGCATTAGACAGCATATCGATATTATTACTATTGAAAACCTCTACCATATCACATTTCTTAGCATCATCACGCAAGGCATCAAGAAGGCTAAACGGATGCGGGGCAGATGAAACGCCACCTTGACCTTTTACTTCATCGATTAATTCATCTAAAGATATCCCTGCCGGAATCTCCTCATGAATTCCATAAGTTAGAACGTGTGCACCTGTATCAATGGTTACTTCTTCTGCAGGATAAACTTGAATTTTTTTGAATTTTTCATGATTATTTTTGTATTCAAGTAACTGTTTGTATCCATCCAGAGTGTTGTGATTAGTAACAAAAATTGAATCTAATCCAAGTTGAAGGGATCTTTCTAATTGCTCCCTAATTGAAACGTTACAGTCATAGGGAGTTTCTTCAGCACCTACATGAAAATTTGAAAATGAATTATGGCAGTGCAGTTCTGTTTTGACAGTCAAGATACTGTAAAAGTTTCATGCTTAGATTATAATCGTATCTTAACGAAAATAGTTTATTTGAATAGATCATCACTTTCTGGTCGGATAATTTTAGTCATAGAATCATCAGAGTGTTCGTAGTCATAGTTGCGAATAATCACAACAGGGATATTTTCTTTCTTTTTCATTTCTAATTCAGCAGTGCCAGCAATTTCATCAATTATTGCAATTGCAGTTACACGCATTATTTTTCCAAAAGTATCTTGTGTACCCTCAAAATCTAGAATGGGTATTATGCCAGAAACACCAATTGCCTGATTTGTCTGACCTAATCTAAAGGGCCTTCCAAAAGTATCAGATATGATAACTGCAATATTTTTTCCAGTTTTATTTTTAATATCCATTCTAATTTTACTTGCAGAACTGTCAGAGTTTATAGGTAACAAGGTAACATATCCATCAGGAACATTGCTTTCATCAATTCCCGCATTAGCACAAATAAACCCCTGTTTCGTTTCAACAATAATTACACCGTTTTGCATCCTAACAATCCGTTTTGATTCATTTAAAATCAATTCAACTATTCGTGGATCTTTTTGATATTGAGAGCTTATACCTTCAGCAAGTAAAGACGGAGTAACTGAAGATAGTTTTATCATCCTCCCCTCATTCTTTGAAATGATTTTTTGTGCAATAACTAGGATATCTTTTTCCTCAATATCCACAGACGATAAAATTAAACTAACTAGGTCTTCATCTTTTGTTATTTCTTTGTCTATTTTGACGGGAATGGTTTTCAATTATTAATTTAGAATTATCACCAAAATATTGGTTATGCTGGTGCAGGGCTTTCTAACTCTAGTTTGAAGTGTTTGTTAATAATATCAAGTATTTTTGAGAGATCCTTTTCATCTAGGGTCACAGTAGCCATATCCTTAACTAAATCCTGTGCTCTAAATGCTATTCCTAATCCACAGATATCAAAAAGTTTGATGTCATTTGCACCATCAACCACACATGTGATGTTTTCTTTTTTCTCATTCCATTCCGAGATTTTTATTTTTGCTGATTTTGCTTTATCGGAATCTACATTGATTTTAACACCATCAAGTTTTCCCTCATTGAAAATTAATTCATTTGAATAAACATAATCAAGGTCAAGTTCTTTTTTCAATCTATCTGTCATTATAGTAAATCCACCAGAGACAGCCATAAGTTTCCATCCCGCAGCTTTTAGTGTCCTACATGCTTCTTTTGCACCAGTCATAATAGGTAACGAATCTGCCACTTGCTTGCATGTATCATAATCCAAACCACGTAAAGCATCTACTCTAGTTCTAAGTCCGTCTTCCCAATTGATTATTCCCTGAATTCCTTTTTTGGTAATTTCCCAAATTTCTTTTTCTTTGTGTAATTTTTCAGCAAGTATGGGCAAATATTCAGCATCATAAAGTACCCCTTCAACATCAAAAATTATTAGCAATTGATTTCTAATGTGAAGACAAGAATCTAAATATATTAATGTAAAGTCCCTAGATTCCACAAATTTTTGATCTTAGAAGACAATTGTTGTAATAAATCATTGTTTAGTTTACACTTTAAAAATTAAAAAAGTGGTATAGTGTTATTGTCCAGTTTTAATTCATAGCAGAAACTGCTTCTTTACAGGTTGGACAACTACATTGACAATCTGCGCTGCAAATGCAAGCACCTTGCATTTCGCAATCACATTGATAGTCTGGATCGCCACTATCGGCTTCGCATCCACATGCTTGATCGACCATATATCATAGTAAATTTTTGTATTTTAAAAGATTACCTAAATTTTCTTTAAATGGTAAAAATTCAAAGGGTGAAACGTTAGTAATAAATCAAGGACGAATTTAGAAAAAACATGGCTGAGTTAGAGCATAAATACGAAGTTGAAGTTAAAACGACCGAAAAAAGACAGAAATTATCAGACGAGGTAAAAAAGGAATTGAAAGCCTCTGGCATGATGGACGATAAAGGAAAACTAAAGCTGAAAGGAGTTAGTCCCAAAATGCTCAAGCGCATGAAGCAAGAATATGTGGATTGCCCAGTGCTAAAAGACAACATTCATTTTATACAGTGTTTTGTATGTCCAAACTTCCAGAGTCGAGTTACTGGCAAAGTACTTTGTAAGGGCGACCCATTATAGTAGAATTTTCTGTTCCTCGAAAAGCACATTAGTACATACTTTGGTGGAAAAATTAGTTTGAGTAAAGAAGAGGTTGGAATAACTGTAAAAAAAGATGAAAACTTTAGTGAATGGTATACTCAAGTTGTTTTAAAGGCAAAACTTGCAGATTATGCACCTGTTAAAGGATTGATTGTCTTAAGACCTGAAGGTTACTCTATTTGGGAATCATTAAGAAACACATTAGATTCAAAATTCTCAAAAAATGAAATAAGAAATGGATTCTTGCCAGTTTTAATTCCAGAATCACTACTAG
>CAYWRD010000007.1:0-22111 GCA_964460675.1 uncultured Nitrosopumilaceae archaeon | reverse complement strand
TTTGAGAATTTTCTTTTTTTCTTGTCCTTTGGATTTTTTAATCGCCATTAGAATTGGAAGTGATTTTTTACCTTCTCTTAGATCATTACCCACTGGTTTTTTTGTTACTTCAGAATCTCCCATAACTCCGATTAAATCATCAGTTATTTGAAAAGCTATTCCTAAATTTTTACCAAATGTGGATAAATTTTGAATATCTTTTTGATTATTGGTTGCACAAATAGCTCCCATGGCACATGAAACATCAAATAATGCAGCAGTTTTTTTTTCAATCATAGTAACGTATTGTTTTTCAGTTGGAATTTTTTTTCCTTCCCCCATGCTTACATCTAACCATTGTCCTTCACAAATATCCACACAAGCTTTTGCAAGTCTGGAAACTAATTGTGGAATTGATTTTTGTGAAATTTTTCCATTAGATATAACCTCATATGCTTTTGAAAACAATACATCTCCTGCCAAAATTGCTAAGGGCATTCCGTATTTTTTATGTGTAGTTGGAACTCCATGCCTCATCTCATCATTATCCATAATGTCATCATGAACTAATGAAAAGTTGTGGACAAGCTCAACTGCTGTTGCAGCTGGCATTGCCGTTGTTGCCTTACCGCCAAGAATTTGACAGCTTTTAATTACCATAAATGGACGAAGCCGTTTTCCACCATGAGCAATTAAATGAGAAGCAGCTTCATACAATGATTTGGGATTTCCATTTAATTTTGATAATATGTATTTGTTTACAGTTCTTACATTTTTTTCAAGGTTTGATTTTTTTTTCATTTAACCAATCTCCATTTTTCTTTTGGAAGATGTTGGTCAATTGAATTTGTAATTTTTTCCTTGATATCTGATTTTCTCCATTCTGACAATATTTTTTCATATTTTTTTAGCATTGCATCGTCTGAACTGTCAAGTAATGCAAGGGCAATTAACATCCAGGGACAGTAGATTAGAGTATTATTTTCTAATTCTCTGACTAAATCTGAGGCTGAAATCCACTTTACAGCAGAAATTTCGTCTTTTACTAACTCTAGTCTTGTATTTGCATCTATAATTCCTATTAAAGTACCACAAATCTCGTTTTCTGAACCTACATCTTTGTACGGAACATGATATTCAAATTTGAACAAATAATCTAATTTGCATTTTATTCCTAATTCTTCTGGCATTCTTCTTTCTCCTGAAGAAACATAAGTTTCAGATTCTCGTGGATGACTTGCTGCAGTTCCATCCCAATCCCCTGGCCACAACATCTTTTTTGGACTACGTTGTGTTAACAAAAGGTGTCCACCTTCATCAAAAATTAATGCAGTAAATGCTCTATGTAACAACCCATTTGGTAAATGACATTTTACTTTCTCTTCTTTGCCAATTGGATTATCGTCTTTGTCAACTAAAATAAGATATTCATCACTCATGTCTTTTTCCCCTTAAACAAGGTTCCTTCAAATTTACTCATTTTAACCGCTTGTACTATTCTTTCTGGTTTGTTACCATTTACAAAAAATACTTTCAAACCTGATTTTGATATTGCAGTTGCTTCTTGAACTTTTCTTGTCATTCCACCCGTTACATCCATTTTGTTTTGATCAATTGAAGCCTTTTGATTTTTTACAATTGAAATTAGTTTCTTTGTTTTAAAATCAGAATACAACCCATCTACATTTAGTACAAAAATACTCAGTCTTGGTTTGAGATTTTTTGCAATGATTGTCATAATTTTATCTCCAGATAAAATGTAGGATTTCTTTTGTCCATACCATAATGCATCACCAAATGTTATGGGTACTAGTCCTGACTCTGCTATTTTCTTTATTTGCATGACTTTATTTTTGATTGGTTTGTTTCCGTTCATAAAATCAGTTGGAGGAAGGCAATAAGGATTGAGTTTTGCTTTCAAAAATATGTCTAGAATTATTTTATTGAGTTCAACCATTGAATTTTTAACAACAGATACTCCTCTTATGTTGTATTTCGCAGGTTTAGTATGCATATCATATTTGACTGACCAAAAATGGCCAAATGAGCCTCCTCCATGTACAATAATGATTGGTTCATCTATTTTCCTGAGTTGGGTTGCAATTTTTTCGATTGTTTTTTTTCTTACAGATAGTGGTTTGTCTTTATTGGTAATTATTGAACCACCTAATTTAATCAGGATCATGCATTTTTTTCAATATTTTTGCCAGTTAAAAAGTATCTAATCCACTGAAATCAATTTTTACTGAAAAACAATCATATTTTTTACTTAATTTTTGAATTGTTTTTTTTCTGTTGTTTTCATCGGTTACTGCAAAAATACATCCTCCGCCACCAGCTCCAGTTATTTTTGAACCATACGATGTATGATTTGCCATTTTTATCATTTCTTGAAGTACGTCATTAGATACTCCGATACTTTCTAGGTATTTTTGATTAGTAATGACACTATTTCCCAATGTTGCAATATCATTTTTTTTCAAAGATTCAATAACATTTGAAACCAATTTTTCTTCTTGTTCACATAATTCTAAAAATTTTTCTTCATTCTTATCTCTAAATGATTTTACATCAGTTACTACGGTATCTGTTGAGTGCATTAAATTAGAATTTGCAATAACTAAATCAAACTTTGGCTTGGAATCAATTTTTGTATAGCCTGATTTTTTATCATATTTTATAATTCCACCAACAGTACATACAGTGCAATCCGCTCCAGAAGATTTTGGATAAATTGATTTTTCTGCCTCTATTGATAATTGAAGTATTTCGTCGTTAGATAACTTTCCAAATAAACCTGCTATTGAACCTGCTGCAGCTACACAACATGCAGAAGATGATCCGAGTCCGACCCCTACTGGAATCTTTGATTCTATTGTTATTTTTAATCCCTGATTATAACTGAATTTTTCTGCAATTTTTGTTGCCAAAAAGAAAAATGGCTTGAGCGGAGAATTAATTTCATCAATATGAGTAGATGTAGATGTATGCAATTTGCCTATTTTTGATTCGATAATGATCTCTTTTTGTGGTATTTTTTCTGAGATGACATTTACACGTTTATCAATTGCACACAAAATTGCAGATACTCCATATACAACAAAATGCTCGCCAAAAAGAATTATCTTTCCAGGAGCTGAGGCTTTGGATTTCAAGTGAAAATTATAGAACCATATCCTACGACTGAACTGTTGTCTCCTGTAGCGTCACCGCTAGTTGCATACTTTAACAATTCTCCTTTTGTGGAGCCTAATTCTTTACATGCAACCATCGTGGTTGCTATTGCGCCATAACCACACGCACTCACGTTTCTTTGTTGCAATATATCGTAAAATTCGTCTAGATCCATTTTTAGAATTGGTTCTATTAGCGCTGCATCTTGTTCATGTGCAAAATCGCTTATCTCATAATGAGTAAAGTCTGAAGAGCCTATTATCATTATGTTGTTTTTTTTTGCAATCATGGCTATTGTTTTGCCTATCTCTTTGGCTGTTTCTTTACTTTGATCAATTAATGCAATAGGAACAATTTTAAAATTTTTAAAAATTTTTTGAATCATCGGTACTTGAACTTCTAAACTATGCTCTTTTACATGTGAAAAAAAATCAATTTCAACACTATTGGAATTATCTGCAACCTCTTTTGAAATTTCAGAATCCACTTGAACTTTTCCTAAAGGTGTCTCCCATTCACAGTCATTCATTGTTGCAACATTTCTTCCAATTCCCCAATGATTGGGACCAATTATAATGAAAACATCTGGCTTGTAGTGTGATATTGCATAAAATGAATGACAAGCTACAGGACCAGAATATGGATATCCTGCATGTGGGCAAATTATACCATAAATTTTCTTTCCGTTTTCAATAGGAGGTTTTCTTCCAGGACCTAATGGATGTGTAAAACAATCATCTATTGATTCTTCTAATTCGTTTTTGTTACCGGCATAGAACATTCCGGCTACTGCCGGTGTTCTAGTTTGCATTACTCTATTTCCTCTTGAGTAATTTTTGTTTCGAAATCATCGATTTCGTATTTCATTTTTTCATCTTCTTTTAATTCTCCTTTTTCAATGAGAATTTGACGTGCTAGTAACCAGTATATTGTTGCAAGAGATTTACGTCCTCTATTGTTTGCTGGAATAACTAAATCTAATTTTGATGTTAGGTTGTCTGTGTTTGCTGCTCCTATTACAGGTATTCCTGCATTAGTTGCTTCAGTTACAGCTTGGTCATCAATTTGTGGATCGGATACCAATACCAATTTTGGCTCGATATAATACGGCAATGATGGGTTTGTCAAAGTACCTGGCATAAACCGTCCAAGTTTTTTTGTAGCGCCCGTTATTTCACAGAATTTCTCAATTGGGGTATTTGCATATTGTCTGCCTGAGCAAACAATTACATTTTCCACTCCAATACGGTTGATGAATTTAGCAGCAGTTTCAATTCTCTGTAGTGTTGTGTCTAAATCAAGCATGTAAAGTCCCTCAGGACTAGCCTTTGTAATGAAGGGTTTCATGAATTTAGTTTTGACCTGAGTACCTACTCTGATACCAGTAGATAATACCATTTTTTTAATATCTGGAGTTTCGGTTTGCTGACTCATCTCGATTTTTAAATTTCCACCATACCGCGTATTAAATCATGCTCTGATAGGCGTAATAATTCATTTAATTTTGCTACTCTTTCTCCTCCTACAACTCCAACTTTGAGCATTTTTGACTTGGTAGCTAGGCCTATATGTGATATTTGAGAATCAGTTGATTCCCCCGATCTGTGTGATGTGATTAATTTGATATTGTTGTTATTTGCAGTATCTGCAAATTCCAGTGCATCATACAAACTACCGGCCTGATTTACTTTTAGAATAGCTGCATTACACGACTTTAGTTTGATTGCTTTGGAAAGTATGTTTTTGTTTGTAACAGTAAGATCATCTCCGGTAACTAAGGTATTAGGAAATTTTTTAGTCAATTCTGACATATCTTCAAAAGCTTCCTCATGAACTGCGTCTTCTGCATAAATTAGCTTGTATTTTTCAATTATTTTTGCTGCAAAATCTATTTGCTCTTCAGAAGAATTCTCAAAACCTGCTCTGTTGTAAACATATTTCTTTTTTTCTTCATCCCATTGAGTTGAAGATGCAAAATCTACTCCTAATGAAACTTCTTTTCCTAATGTGAACCCTAAATTTTCACATGCCTTAGCTGCCATCTCTAATGCCTTTTCATTATCTAATTTTGGCGCCCAACCTCCTTCATCCCCTCTGCCGTTTGTAAAATGTGGATCTTCTTTTACGAGGACCATTCGCAATTCCTTATGTACTTGAAAGTTCATTTCGATGGCATCTTCGATGTTTTTAGCTCCATTAGAACAAACAAGAATTTCTTGAATGTCTGGTGTTCCGGGGCCCGCATGAGCTCCCCCGCCTAAGATATTTCCTATAGGGTAGGGAAACTTGAATGATTTTTCTGTTGATAATGTTTGAAATATTTCTTGGTTCAAAGCTTTTGATGCAGATTCTACTGAAGCTATTGTTACTGCAAAGGCTAAAGCTCCTCCTATTCTAGAATAATTATTGGTTTTATCTAGATTTTTTAAAACATTATGAATATCTTCCAAGTTTGATGAATCCAACCCAACAAATTTTTCTGCATTGTCGTTGAGTATTTTTAGACTTCCTGATGGACCATCTTCTGGAAAACTAACAGATTCATATTTTCCAACACTTGCACCAGATGGCGCACAAGCACGACCTAGATGATGATTATCTGAAATGATATCTACTTCTATTGTTTTACTGCCCCTACTATTGTATAGTACTCTACCACTAATGGAAGTAATTTTTGGCAAATTACTCTAACTCAGATTGAACTTCTTGATGCCTTCTCTCAATTGCTTCGTAGAAAGGTATTACTTGTTGTATAGTTTCAACAGAAGTTAACAACATTCTTCGACAACAATAACGATTAATCTCTAATGAATCAAGAACCTTTGCTGGCTCTTCTCCAGATTTTACTTTGTTTTTGTAATCTTCATACTTGTCAGCTATAAGATTTCCACATGTAAAACATCTCACTGGGACTAGCATTATGAACAAAAAAGTAATCAAGGATTATAAAAACCATGCAAAGAAATTTCTTTGCGGGTGTCGCCCAGCCTGGCCAAAGGCGCTAGCTTGAGGGGCTAGTCTCTCAGGAGTTCGTGGGTTCAAATCCCATCGCCCGCATACTAATTTTAATCATTTATTTTTTGGATTTGACTAATGTTTGGTTTAATTCTGATCTTCTTTTTTCTTCAGTTATTACAGATCTTGCATCATCTACAAGTTTTCTTGCTACGTCTACTTTTCTTCTTGCCTCTTTTACTACTTTATCATACATAGAAAATCCATATAGGTTATCATAAAGATCTTGCATAACATCAAAAATTCGTGTAGCTTCTTTTACGTTATTGTTTCTTATTTTATCAAAAATCATTCTTTTTAATTCTCCAATACAGTCCAATAATCCAAGTACATAAGATTCTTCCATGACCTTTAATTTTTTATGGGATGGAATTTCTTTTTTTTCAGAAATGGAAATTAGACTAACTGCTTCAACAAACTCTTGTTCTGGAGTAATAAGATATTTTTGAATTTCTGGAGTTGTCTTTTTTCTATACTTTTTTAATAATTTTTCTACTTTAGATATCTTAGATTTGGCAGACTTGATATCGTTTTTGTGAACTTCTATGATGGCTTTACTGCAAATACTTATGACTTCTCTGGTATTTTTTAGTAAAAATTCTCTTTGGTCTTGAGTTTTTGAAAGATTTTTTGATATGGTATTCAAACTGGTTTTAACATTTTTTGTTGTCATCTGTTTGGAACCTTTAATCTTGGATAAAGTCTTTTGCCAAAGCTTATTTTACATATACTTTCAGACTATGATAATGGAAATATCAGTAGATCAGATGTATCAGATCGAAAATAATGGACACAATATGGGTTTTTTAAAAAAATTTATGATGGAAAATGCTGGTGCAGCAGCAGTTAGAAGGCTACACGAAAAAATAGGAAGCCTAGAATCAAAAAAAATTCTGATTTTTGTTGGTTCTGGAAATAATGGAGGCGATGGTCTTGTAATGGCAAGACATCTTGCAGGGTATGGAACTGATGTAACTGTCATGCTGCTTGGAACTCCAGATAAAATTAAGACAGAAGAAAGTAAATGGAATTGGTCTATTTTAGAAAAAATGCCTTCTGTTAAACTAAAAACTGGTAATGAGATTAACATTGATTTTGAACCAGATATAATTATTGATTCAATATTGGGTACCGGTATAACTGGAGAGATAAAAGAACCATATGCATCTGCAATGAACTATATCAACAATACTGATTGTTTCAAATTTGCAGTTGATGTCCCTTCTGGCTTAAATCCAGACACTGGTGAAACTGCAAATATAGTGATTAAAGCTGATTTAACGGTAACATTTCATAAAATGAAGAGAGGTATTCCAAAAAGAAAAGATTTGACAGGAGAACTATATGCTGAAAAAATTGGCATTCCAATAGAAGCAGAGAAGGGGGTACTATGAAAGTACATCAAATCCAAGTCGGAAATATGCAAAACTTTACCTATGTTGTTGAAGATGAGGAAACAAATGAATCTGTCTTAATTGATCCATCATGGGATCTTGATAAAATTGATGAAATCATTACAAGAAACAATTTGAATATAAAATACATTGTAAATACCCACCATCACTTTGATCATACCTTGGGAAATGAAGCAATGGCAGAATCACTTAATGCTAAGATTGTCCAACATGAAAATTCTGAATTAAAACATGACATATCTGTTAAAGATGGGGATGTTATAACATTTGGAACTTCGAAATTATCTGTATTACATACGCCAGGACACTCTAAGGATAGCATCTGCTTAGTAGGTGATGGAAAAATTTTTTCTGGTGATACTCTATTTGTAGGAAATTGTGGAAGGGTTGACTTGCCAGGCGGGAGTGCAAAAGAACTTTATCACAGCCTTTTTGATATTTTGTATTCTCTAGATGATGATCTTATCTTATATTCTGGTCATAATTATGGCTCTGAATCCATTTCATCTATAGGTAAGGAAAAGAAAATGAATCCTATATTACAAAAACGAACAGAACAAGAATTTCTAGAACTGATGGGTCAATAAAGCTTGGATAACTTTGAATTATTTGGAAATAAAGCAAAATCTCAAGAATTTTTAGAGTCTATTAAATCCTCAAAATTTCTTTTTTCTTTTGTTATTTCATATACTGAAACCTGTGAAATTCCGGGAATAACATTTGCAGGAGCAGATAAAGAATCTATAAAATATACTCCACCCGCAGATGCTGAATATCTATACTATGGTTTTTGTAAAACGATTGATAAAATTCCTATGACTCCTGATGGCAAACCTACACCTGCACTCCTGACCAAAACAGCTCTAGAATCTTCAAGTATTCCTCACATTGTAGTAAATGCTGGCAGTAAGATCTCTCCTCAGCTTCCCTTTATCCAAACAGGATTAAGTTATGGATTAGATATCTCCACTCATCCCGCAATGACTGAATCTCAAGTGATAAGGGCAGTGGATTTTGGTAGAATTGTAGGTCGTACTTTGGCTACGATGACTGATTGTTTAGTAATTGGAGAAAGTATTCCTGGCGGTACAACCACTGCACTTGCAACTTTGAGAGGTTTAGGATTCAAGTGTAAGGTAAGCTCAAGCATACCAAACAATCCTGTTGATTTGAAAAATAAAGTTGTAGATGATGCATTAAAGAGACTGGATACAGAAAACCCATACAAAATTGTAGCTGAATTAAGTGATCCAATGATACCTTTTGTTAGTGGAATGTTAAGCTCGGCGTCTCAAATTTCAAAAGTGATGTTGGCTGGTGGAACTCAAATGTCTGCAGTACTTGCTTTTTCTTCCAAAATTGGTTTTAACGAAAAAAATACTGCAATTGGTACCACAACTTACATCATAAACGATTCAAGCGCAAATTTCCTTGAACAAATTAATCAGATTGCCGATATTGGTGGGATTGGAGTTAATCCATATCTTGAACAATCAAAATTTTCTGGCCTCAAAGCATTTTCAGAGGGATTTGCAAAGGAGGGCGTGGGTGCTGGTGGAAGTATTATTGCCTCTATGATAAAAAGTGGTTCTAGCCCTCAAAGATTCCTTGAGCTAGCAGAAACAGAATATCAGAGACTGTTTACTTCACAGTGACTGATTTTGCCAAATTTCTTGGATAATCTGGATCTGTATCTTTTTCAACAGCTGCAAAATATGCTAAAAGCTGTATGGCAATAATTTCAACTATTGGAAATGAATTGCTATCTACTGTTGGAATTTGTATCCAATAGTCGTATATCTCGTTTTGTTTATCTGATATTCCAATAACTTTTGCACCTCTTGCTTTGATTTCACGTGCACTAGTTAGAGTATCTGTATAAGTCGAATCTTCTGGGTTGATTATGATTACAAATACTGAAGAATCCATTAGAGCTAAAGGTCCGTGTTTTAATTCACCTGCAGCAATCCCCTCTGCATGGATATAGGTTAATTCTTTTAATTTCAGAGCAGCTTCTAATGCTATTGGGTAGTGGACACCCCTTCCTAGAACGTAAATATCTGAGACTTCTTTTATCACACTTGCAATATCTTTGATTTTCTTTTGACTGTCCAATATTTTTGAAATAGAATTGGACATGTCTTCAAAATTAATTTTGAATGCATCATTAGAGAGTTTTTGTGCTATTTTGTACATTATTGCCAACTGTGAGGTAAAACTCTTAGTAGCTGCTACTCCTATTTCTGGACCACAATTCATTCCGATAACAACATCTGATTCTCTAACTAGAGACGATGTTAGAAGATTAACAATTGAGAAAACTTTACAATTTTGTTTCTTTGCAATTCTTACTGCATCTAAAACATCAGCACTTTCTCCACTTTGTGAAACAGCAATTAAAACAGAATTTTTTTCTATTGAGTCTGGAGAAAATTGTAACTCACTTGCCATTATGGGCTCTACTTTTATTTTTGCATATTTTGAAAATAGCTGTTTTGCAATTAAAGCCGAATTGTAACTTGTACCACTGCCAGTAATGTATACATTTTTTGTAGATTTAATCGCTGAAGATATTTTATCTATTGCCTCATTGGAACCTTCAGCTGTTGTCATAATTGTATGAGGTTGTTCAGAAATCTCTTTAATTGTAAAATGTGCATAATCTCCTTTGTATACATCTGCAAATTCTTTTGATACTTTTGTAATTTCATATTCTGTCTTCTTGCCATAAAAATCCAAAACCTGTAATCCTTTATCATTAATTATGGCAATGTTTCCATTATCTAAGTAAATTGCATTATCTGTTTGCTCAATAAACCCTAAAACATCGCTTGATAAAAAATAACTATTTTTTCCTACTCCGATGATTAATGGTTCATGATATCTAGCTGCTGCCATCTCACCATTTTCAAACATTGCTACAAACGAATAATGGCCTTCTAACTCGGATACTGTTTTTAGAATTGTATCTTTGATATTTCCAGTACTGTCATAATTTTTTTGAATAATATTGGCTATGACTTCACTATCTGTTTCACTCTTGAAAGAAAATCCATCTTCTTCCAATTCTTTTTTTAATTTCTCAAAATTTTCAATAATCCCGTTGTGAACAATTGCTATTGAACCTGATGAGCTAGAATGTGGATGTGCATTGACCTCTGTTACTTTTCCATGAGTGGCCCATCTAGTATGTCCAATCCCTATTCTTCCTGGAAGATTGTCAATGTGTAATTTTGAGTTTACTTCCTCTACTTTGCCTACGCCTTTTTTTAGTTCGATCTGTTTGGATGATTCTGTAGCAACACCAACACTGTCATATCCCCTATATTCCATCCTCTTGAGACCTCTTACGAGTATTGGGGCAGCATCGTCATTTCCGTAATATCCTATTATTGAACACATGATTACTAATTCTTCATCTCAATTATTTAGTGATAAGCTTATTCTTTTTGTGTTGGGGTGGTGGATTCTTTTGATTCTGCAGCTGCCTCTACTTTCTCTTCACCTTCTGCAGCTGCCTCTACTTTCTCTTCACCTTCTGCAGCTGCCTCTACTTCTGCAACAGGCTCAGATGATTTATCTTCTGATTTCTGTAAAACTTCAGGTAGTTTTGATTCAGGTGAAAAACGAATGTTGTTTTCTTCCTCTACAGTAACAGTATAAGAAGGAATGTCGATTATTCTATCTTTAATCATTACGTGACCATGAATCACAGCTTGTCTAGCTTGGTATGGCGTTTTAAATCCCAATTTCTTTAAAACAATAGTTTGGAGTCTCCTTGACAACAAATCTGTCACTTGGAGATTTAAGACATCGTCTAGTGTTGAATCTTGACTAACCAATCCTACTCTTGCTAATGATTTCATTAAGATTGGTTCCTTTTTCTCTCTTGTTTCTTGTCTGAGTGCCAACAAAGAACGAGCTTGATGTCTTACTCTAGATAACTCAGTATGAGCTTTCCATAACTCTCTTTTAGTTCTTAGACCAAATGTTCCAAGAGTTTTTAGTTCTTCCATCTTTAAATCATAGTTAAGTGGTCTCTTTGGTTTTCGCCACACTCGTCTTGGATTTTTAGGATCTCCCAATTTCTATTACTCCTTTTTCTCCTTTGACTCTTCTTTCTTCTCAGCTGGTTTTGATTCTGCTGGTGCAGCAGCTGCTCCTTCTGTAGGTGCTGCAGGAGCTCCTGGTGCTGCAGGTGCTGCTGGTTTTGCTGGTTGAGCTTTGCCTCCCTTTGCTACTCCAACTGCACCTCCTTTTCTTCCTGCAGTTCTTGTTCTTTGACCTCTAACCTTTAGACCATAAAGATGACGATATCCTCTCCAACTGTTAGTTAGTCTTTCCCTTTCAATATCATTTCTAACAGTAAATTCAATATCTGATGTTAGCAAATGCATATCCTTTCCAGTTTCAATATCTTTTCTTCGATTAAGAAACCATGGTGGAAAATCTGCCGAACTTGGATCAGTTATCATTTTCTCAATTGATTGTACATCTGATTCAGTTAAGTAACCAATATTGGAATTTGGATCAATTTTAAGTGAGTTTAGTATGGCACTTGCAAAATTATATCCTATGCCTCTAATCTGAGTTAAACCTACTAGGATCTTTTTCTCTCCACGTATATCGTTTCCTACGATTCTTACAATGTGCCTATATTCTTGTGTACTCAAGTATTCACAAATTCGAGATTACCCCGATAAAAACCATGCTAGGCATGATAAAGATTGGTAGGCCTCCAACGGTGGAAATATTATAAATTCTACTTTGAGGAATTCATAGAATTGACAAAAGATTATGCAGAATTAGTTGAGCATAGCTACCAAACTCCCCCAAAATATACTGAAATTAAGGCTGGAGTTCCTGAGGACTTTGAAAATATCAAAACATTAGCAGATCTTTTGGCTGTTAATTACAAAATAGTAGGAGTAAGAGAACAATTAAGAAGAAATCTAATATGGAAAATTAATCACAATGAGAAAAAATACCCTGAAATAATTGGATTTGATGATGATGTTTTACCTGCTTTAGATCGAGCAATTCTTTCACAACATGATGTATTTTTAATTGGACAAATAGGTCAAGCAAAAACAAAATTAGTCGAAACTATTGCTACCCATCTTTTATCTCCAATGCCGATCATAAAAAATAGTATAACAAATGATTGCCCTTTTGATTTACCTGCTTCAGAATTAATCAACGTCCTTGAAGAGAATGATGAAGAGAAATCATCTCCTATATTTCACATAAGCCCAGAAAGTGTAGAAAAACTTCGTAACGACAAGTTGGATACGGAAATAGAATGGATTGATGGAAGGTCACGATTCAAATACGTTTTAGCTACTCCTGATATCTCTGTGAAGGATCTTGTTGGATATATTGATGCAATAAAAATTGCAAAAAAAGGAATAGAAATGTTCAAAATTGATTCATATTCTCCAGGCCAGCTAATGCAAGCAAAACATGGGTTGTTTTGCATTGATGAGCTTCCAGTTTTAGATCCTAGAAAACAAGTTGCACTACTTTCAGTACTACAGGAGGGACGTTTCACAACAGGTTCATATCCAGTAATTTTCAAACCTAAAACTGTATTTTTTGCAACTGCGAATCCAATAGATTATACACACTCTGGAAAAATTATCGAACCACTTTATGATAGATTGAAGAGTCATATCCATACACATTACCCAAAAACTATTGAAGATGAGATGGCAATTATTTTACAAGAATCTAAAATTCCTTCATCTTTCATATCTTACATCATTCTAAGAACATTAGCTGATTTGATTCAAAAAACCCGTTCAAGTCCTCTGATAAATCAAGAAAAAGGAGTTAGTGTAAGATATGGAGTTCATGGGTTGGAGCTTTTAGTTGGTGAATCTGAAAGAACTCGTGCACTAAAGCATAACATTGTACCTTTTCCAAGAATTTCTGATCTACATTGTCTTGAACAGGTAGCCAAATTCGAATTATCAGAAATGGATGATACACTGGAAAATAGAAAAAAGGTTTTTTCTGAATTACTTCATGAATCAATTAAAGAATCATGTCTGAATTTAATTAAAACAATTGATCCTGCTTTACTTCAATCAATTAAGGAAGAATTTAATGAACGCCAATTTGCCGTATCTCAACAAATTGTTTGGAAAAATGGTCAGTCTTCATACGAAAACCAATTGAGTAATTTTAGGCATCTGGCCAAATTAGTAGAATCAAAGATGAAAGAAATCCTATCAGGCCAAAACGACTTCGTAAACATGATGAAAGATTATTACATCAAAACTAATAATATTGAAAATCAAAACCTAGAGGGAGAAACACGCTCTCTTCTTACAGAAATGATACTTGAGGGACTTTGTTGGTCTGAACCAAAAATTCTAAACAAAAAAGAATCAGGATATGTATCCGCATAATACAAAAAACTTGGTATATTTTGCCAATAAATCAAAGAAAGGAAAATCAAAAGATGCAGACTCCTTTTCAAAAGAGCAAAAAAATCAAATATTAAAAATTATTGCAAACCAATCCCTAAAAGAACGGACTCCTAGTTTGGATGAATTGGGAAAAATTCTGCAAAACAAAATGAATTCAGAAGATAACACTGATGCATCTCAAGAAAAAAAAGAAACCGATGATAAAGGTGGTTCTACATCAATTATCAAATTTTTGATTCAAGAAAGATATATCACTGATAGAAAAAAATGGTTAACCAAAAAAGGATTTTTTGAAATAGGAAATAGAATTCTTCAAGATATAATGAAGGATCTTAAATCCTCAGATTTTGGACTACATGAAACACGATTGACCGGAAATGGCAATGTGGTAATTGACTCTACAAAAAAATTTGAACAAGGAGATGATATTAAACTATTAAGCGTACCAAATTCAATTTTTAATTCAATACAGAGATTATCAAAAGAAAAGAACAGTATTGACTTTCCTGTAGATGTAAATCCAGATGACTTTGAACAATATGAAACGTTGGAAGACGTACGAACTGCAATAGTTTATTGTATTGATCTAAGCTCAACTATGAAAACGCATTTGGGTTCTAATTTGAGCCGAATTGAAGCTGCAAAAAAAGCTCTTTGGAGTTTGTATGTTTTGAACAAGAAATTTTTCCCTAATGATTCTGTTTATGTTATTGGCTTTGCTTCTATGGCCTCAAAAGTAAATCCATTTGATATTCCATTTCTAAAAACATACGATGCGAATGATAATTTTCTTCACTACACCAATTATCAATCCGCATTTAGATTAGCAAGGAAAATTTTGAAAAAAACATCTGTTCATAACAAAAGAATAGTTATGATAACTGATGGACAACCAAGTGCTTGTTTTGTTGAAAATGAATATCAAAAAAATGACATAATTTCAGAAAAACCTTATTCAAATTTTTACTCTCCTGATGAAAAAGTTCTTGCCAAAATGAAACAAGAAAGAAATATGAAATTAGATTCAGATCCAAACAGACTTGTCTATCTATGTTACAGATACAAAAAAGTTGATCAGAAAATTGACTCTAGAACTATAATTGAGGCTAAAAAATGTCTGAGAGAAAATATAGACATTGATACAATAGTAATTAGTGAAGAACCTGAACTGCTTGAATATGTTCAACAACTAGAAAAAACTCTGAAAGGTAAAACATATCATATTCAAAATGAACAAATGGAAAAAGTTCTAGTCACTGATTATCTTAACAATACTAGAAAGATTATTAATTCAAACCAACGTTGGTAATTTGTTGGCAGAAGACTATGATAGAGAAAAGGTGATAGACTGTATGTTTGATCCCATTACATCAGAGCTTTTAGCAGAGCTTGAAAATGGAAGTAAAGATTCAATATATCTTGCCCAGAAATACTCTATACCTGAAACTGAAGTTAAATCTAAATTATCTTATTTGATTGAACATGGTTTTGTAATAGAAAAGGTAGTACAAGAAAAACTAGTTTTTACTGCAAACGAAGAAAAACTAGCCTCTATTGTAGATAGTGATCAATTTGATGGAGCAATAGATGGGCTAACCAAAATGGATTCTTATCTAAACTGATCTACTTCTTCTATTTTTAATGGCATATATTGCAACTGCAGACATACCTACTAGCCCTATGATGAGGATGTATAATGATATAAAACCAATAGACTTCTTGCTAGGATCAGGTTCTGGTCCAATTACTCCAAAAACTTGAATCTCTTTTTCAGAACTTGTTTCCAAAACTAATTGGTAAGTACCATCATTTGTTAATTCAAATTTCTCTTCAAATCGTTGTTCAGTAATTTCTTCAGATTCCACTAAAGAATTGAAAGGATCCAAAACTTTTGCACTTACTCTACTGCTTTCATTAAAATCAATTATTTCAACTGCATAAATCCCCATTTTAGAATCTGTTCCAATTTCAGAAGTTACTCTGAGATCCTTTCCTATAGTAATCGTACCAACTTCTGTATTCAAATCTTCAAAAACTACTTGATTCCCATAAAATGATAACCCAATTCCTATGCCTACTATAGCAACTACAATAATTACAAAAATACCTGTTTTTTGCATAATTTCAATAAATTTTGGCTTTAGTTTAAACCTAATTCTTGAAACTATATGATTATGCAACACGAAAATTTCCTAAATTTAGCATAGTCTAATAAATTTAGCCTAGGCTAAATTTATATTCCTTCACGAATAACTAGGCATATGGCAAAGTCATATTCCAAAATAATGATTACTTCTTTGTCTGTCATAATTACGATATCTGTTTTGTACTTTGTAATTCCGGGGGGTATAGATGCACAACAGGAAGAGAAAACTTTTGTTACTCACTCTGGTGGAGTTGTAAAAACAACTGGTGAGGTCTTGGATCCATTGTATGCTGGTGAAACAGTAGAATTTGATCCTATGGAATATCTGCGTGATTTCAATTATGGGAGAGTATCTCAATTACCTGATGGTACAACTCTTCGTGAATTTACAATAATAGCTGAAGATGATCAAACCATGGAGATTTCTCCAGGAGTATTTTACAATGTTTGGACATTTAATGGAACTGTACCAGGTCCAACAATTAGGGCTACAGAAGGAGATTTGGTCCGAATTAAATTCATCAATAACGGTTCAAAAGAACACACAATGCATTTCCATGGAATACATGAAGCTCAATTTGATGGCGTTTTTGAACCTGTAGGACCGGGAGGTGGACAATTTGTTTACGAGTGGAGAGCTGGTCCTGTTGGTGTACATCCTTATCACTGTCATATAATGCCATTAGAGGAACACATTGTACATGGGCTTTATGGCGTCTATATTGTGGATCCTAAAGAGGAAAGAGAACCTGCCGATGAAATGGTAATGGTCCTAAATGGATTTGACACTGACTTTGATACTGAAAATAATTTTTATGCTGCAAACACAGTTCCATTCTATTATCAACACCATCCAATACAAATTCAAACTGGAGAATTAATCCGAGTTTATGTTGTTAACATGATAGAATTTGATCCTATCAATAATTTTCACTTACATGGAAATCTATACAGGTACAATCCTACAGGAACTAACACTGATTCATTTTACACAGACATGATTACCCTATCCCAAACTGAACGTGGGATTATGGAGTTTTCCTATGATTATCCTGGAAAATATCTATTTCATGCCCATAAAGTAGAATTCTCTGAAAAGGGTTGGGTAGGATTATTCCTAGTAGAAGGAGAAGCATTAGCTGAAACGGTAAAGAGTGTAAAGTATGGAACTTAGTAGTAAATCATCAAAAGCCAAGATGGTGGCAAGTGGATTAATCCCATTTGCTTTTCTGGTATTAATGATAGCATACATTTTTGGTCCAGGTTCTAGCATACTGGATTTAGGCGTTCCATTACCTGAAATCACAATAGAAAAGGTAGATTTTGTAGATTCTGAAATACAAGTAACTGTACGAAATACGGGTCCTATTCCTGTCGACGTGGTTACCGCAGATATTAATGATAGAATACAACCTGCTGCAATTGAGCCAGATAAACATCTAGAAAGATATGAAACAGCTCTTGTAAGAATTCCATTTGAGTGGAATGAAGCTGAGCCATACATTATAGGATTGACAATTGGTGATGGTACTAGATTTGAAAAAGAAATTGAAGCTGCAGCACCTGCATTAGAACCTAACTTGGAACTTGTTGGATTTTTTGCACTCATTGGAACTTACGTGGGAATAATCCCTGTAATGATTGGTTTACTTTGGCTTCCATTTATCAAACGAATTAGCAAATCAAAATATCATTTCTTTTTGGCACTAACTGCAGGACTATTGTTGTTTTTAGGAATAGATTCAGTAGAAGAAGCCCTAGAAGTTTCCGAAGAAAGTTTAGCTGGAAGTTTTAATGGAGTATTACTTGTAGCTACAGTAATTGTCTTATCTTTTCTTGGTTTGTATTATGCATCAGAAAAACTAGTAACTAGAGCTGATAATACAAAACTTGCGAAACCTGTTGCAATTGCCCTGATGATTTCCATTGGTATTGGGTTGCATAATTTTGGAGAAGGTTTAGCAATAGGTGCTGCAATAGGTCTTGGCTCTATTGCATTTAGTACATTTTTGATAGTAGGCTTTGCTTTGCATAATACTACAGAAGGAATTGCTATTGCCGCTCCTATGTCTAGAGGGAAGCCTATGATTGCAAAACTTGCAGGTCTTGGATTGATTGCTGGTGCGCCTGCTATCTTTGGAGCTTGGGTTGGTGGATTTGTTTATTCTCCATTCACTTCGGTTATTTTTCTAAGTATAGGTGCGGGTGCTATTTTTCAAGTAATAGTTACTATACTAAAATGGATAAGAGATGAAGGAGATAAAAATCTCTCAAGTGCATCTATGGCTTCAGGATTTGCCATCGGAATGCTCATTATGTATGTGACAAGTATTATTATTTAGATGGGCTCTGGATGAATAGTAATTATTGTATTTTTGAATTTTTTTCTAATCTCGTTTTCAATCTCAGAAGTTAAATCATGAACTTTTTCAATTGGTAATTCTTTATCAAATGAACAGTCAATATCTACTTTCAAAATATTGTCAAAATTTAATGAAACTATTCTACCTACTTTCTTAATTTCTTTGAAATTCTTCAAAATATCTTCAATTCTTTCCTTGGTAGCTATGTCTTCTTTTAGAAATTTTTCTGGAACCTTAACAAATGGCTCCAGATGAATCGTAATGTGCTTTATTGAGGGTAATTGTTTTTGTATTTTCTCTTCAATATACTCAGAAATTCTATGGGCCGATTCTAAGTTAATTCCTTTATCTACCATTACATGTAGATTTGCATACATTCCATCTTCGCTTCTGTATGTGCTGACATTATGTACGCCTTTTACACCATCTACTGCTGATGCTATTTCAAAAATCTTAGAATCCAATGGAACTTCTCTCCAATCTGGCTCAAAATGAATTATTACTGATGAATTCTTGATTGATTCTTTTATGTTGTCTTCAACGTTATTGCTTATTTCATGAGCCTTGTCAAAACTGGTATCTCCTTTTACAAGAATTGTTACATCAGTAAAAATTGTATCACCTGATCTTCTCATAGATACTTGATTAACATCAATCACTCCATCAGTTTGTCTTACAATAGATTTTACCTTTTTTACTAATTCTGGTGAAATAACATCAGTTAATTCCAAAGCAGTTCTGTGAATTAACTTTAAGCTAAGAACTGCAAGAACTACTCCCAAAATTAATGCTGCAATAAAGTCCCCACTGTAAAAGCCATATGACACCAGAACTATTCCTATTATTGCAACTAAGGTTGAACCTAGATCCATAAAGGCATGATAAAAATCTGCTTTGAGTGTAGTACCACCAATCTTTTTGATTGATCTTCTCAAAAACAATATCCTGAAAATATCTACCCCTATAGTGTATATTCCAGCAGTTATTGCTAACATTCCTGGTAGAACTGATGGAGTTGGACTTTGCAATCTGTTAATTGATTCATAGATGAAAAAACCAGCTATCAAAAAAATTGCAATTCCACCAATTAATCCTCCAAGTGATTCGATTTTTCCATGTCCATAGGTATGTTCTTTATCTGGAGGTTTGATAGCCATCCTTGCAGCTAAAATCAAAATTACCGTGACTAAGCTGTCTAAAAGAGCGTGAATGCTGTCTGTAATGAGACCTAAACTATTCTCAATTAGTCCAAATACTAATTCAACTAAAAATGCAGATAGTATCGCAACTAGTGATACCTGTAAAACCTTACTTCTTTGAACAAACAATCCTAACCATTTGAGATGTTATGATGTATAATTCTATTCTCGAGAAGAAGTTCTACGACAACATTATTTGCAATGAATCAGAACAAAATTCGGATGAGAATCGTACACATGGCATTGTTTATGCTGTTTTTAGCTCCATTTCTTATAGTATCTGCTGAAGCTTCTCATAATCCCTATCTTTTTGTATCTGCTGAAAACCCTCAATTTAACAACCATTTTTCAGGATCCATGGTAGTTGAAGTAATAATCCGGGATCCTGGCCTTAGAGATACTGACGAAGGAAAAGGAGAACCCGATGTCACTCTTAATGGTAAAACACTTCGTATGGTTCAGGCAACTGATGGAAACTGGTATGCTTATTTTGCTCATGTTGATTATGCAGAAGCAGCTGATGATACGGTAGGATTAGAAGGTCAGGGATTGGATTTTGGTTCTATTTGTACTACTTCACAGGCACAAACTGATGTAGGAATCAGTTTTTCTGATGCCGATGCAGTCGCACTTAATGCATCTGACTGTTCTGGAACCTCGGATGAGGTAATCAATGTAGTAAGAAATGAAAGATCACCAAATAGTGGAATAAGCTCTATTGGACAAGTAGGACTAAATTCTGCAAATGATTGGCCTTTCATTCAGCTTTTTTCATTTGATGATGTAACAATTCAATACAATGCAGCTGGAGGTTCTCAAAGTGTAAATTTAGAGTACGATGAAATTCCAAACATCACAATGAGTATTGACAGAGAACTTTATCCCAGAAGTTCGGATGTTTTCTTGACTATCAAAGATTTTCAGCTAAATCAGGATCCTACAGATGAAGATTCTTGGACTTTTAACATACAATCCCCTACTTCGACATTTTATCAGGCATTTGATGAATCCGGAAATGATGCGGCAAATGGTAATGCCGGTTTAGTAAATTTGGTATCATCTCTTTCTAATTTAGGCTTTGAAAATAATGGTAAACTTACAATTAACTTAGGAGATATTATGGAACTAAAAACCAACAATAATCAACCCGATTCTTCAGTAGATAATGATGGAAGCTCAAATACTTTTTCCAATATTGTAACTTTGGTCGAACAAGGACCAAATTCCGGAGTCTTTACTAGTTATGATTACTCTGATCAATCTGTAATTGGAATTAAAAGTGATGCACCACGTGGTCAAACAGGACAAATTACTTACAACAAAAACAGTATCTCGGTGTTGTCAGGCTTTTCAACAGCTAGTGTTTCAGTAGATGCTACGACTTTAACTATAAACAATGGAAATCCAATCAACCCTGGAACGGAATATCCTGTAATACTTCAAGATCCAGACCAGAATCTAAACACTGGTACACGAGAACATCTAGATGTGTTTAGAGAGTCTTCTATGATCCCAACAATCGTTATTGGCAAACCTCTAACTCTGCAAAGTGGCACAGATGTGGAATTTCATTCTATTTCGCCAACATTAACTGCTGGAAAGGATGCCAAATCATCTCTGCCTGATCCCAAATCCAAACGACTCATGATAGATGTCTCTTCAGTTGCAAATGGTTCCTATGAGATGATATCTGTCAATTTAGGCATAACTGTGTCAAATTTAGCCCAAATCCTTCTTGATAATTCAGACTCTGATGTAGATGGTACAAATTGGATAAATTATGATTTGAGATCTTTTCAGAAAGAACTAGGCGTTTCTGACTTTGCTGATACTTCTTTTTCTCTTTATTTTGGAAGCTTAACAGGAACTTCAATAACTATTGTTGACGCAGGTGACATATCATCTGCACAAGGTTTTGTTCAAATTAATGACTCAGACGTGTCGGATATTTTGGATAAAAGTGGCCAAGTATTCCTAGTAATTGATTTTGACTCCTCTAACAATGATTCCGGCGAAATATCTATTTCTAGTGAAACTGTTAAACAACCAATAATATTTGATATCTTTTCTTTTGGTTTAAACACTAATCAAAGTGTCAATAATTCTGTATATCGTTTTGAATTAGAAGAAACTCAAGACATCTCAGCAGTGTTCCAAGGTTCAATAGAATATGCTGTTACAAATCAATTAAACATAACAGATCCTGATTTCATTAAAACAATTCAGACTATTGGTGATGAAGTAAAAATAATTATTACTAATAGACTAGTAGATGAAGAAGGAATCAAAATTTCTTACTCTGATATAGATGATACTGGCGTTACGACTACAACTTCAACTCAATCCGATTTAACAACTCATTCTGGAACTGTTTCTACTAGTTCAT
>CAYWRD010000006.1:0-22691 GCA_964460675.1 uncultured Nitrosopumilaceae archaeon | reverse complement strand
GTTCATAGAGTAATTTCATGTCTAGTTCGTCATATCTGTGCAATTCTGTCAAAAGACCTCAGTGCGATTTAATAAATGTAGATTATAGGTAGTTTTTACGAATGTTTTACAAATATTAATTGGAAAATATGAAATTTTTCAAAATCTGGATTCATTCTGTGCATCTATTCGATAAACGATTTTAAGTAGGGTTTCTCAAAAAATTTTCGTAATGCTCAACGAGACACAGCTAGCAGCAATGGCAAAGAGTGCCAAAGAGGCATCCAAGAAAAGAAACTTTACACAAGCCGTAGAGTTGTATGTTGTCTTAAGAGATATTGATGTTAAGAAAGGATTTCAGTTAAATGAAGTAGTAGAATTGCCAGAGACCAAATCGCCAGCCAAAGTCTGTATATTGGCGGGAGGGGACATGGGTTCGAAAGCCAAAGCTGCAAAAGCAGACAGAATAGTCGATTCTGATGAATTAGAAAAATTCACTACAAACAAAAGAGAAGCTAGAAAATTTATCAACAAATATGATTTCTTTTTAGCAGATACGCAGATTATGCCAACTGTTGGTAAGTCATTAGGTCAGCTTTTAGGTCCAAGAGGAAAAATGCCAACTCCAGTTCCGTTTAACGCACCTATAGAATCATTTTTGCAGAGATTTAGATCATCAATTAAAGTAAGAGTAAGAGGACAGTTATCTTTCTCGTGTAAAATTGGAAATGAAACAATGGATGATGCATCGCTTGCAGCAAATGCTCATGCTGTCCTAAACGCAGTAGAGAAAAAACTACCTAACGGCGAAAAGAACATCAAAAAAGTTATGATAAAAACAACCATGGGTAAAGCTGTAAAACAAGTAGAAGAGGTAAAGAAGAAACATGCGTGAAAATAGAACAACCTATCCCAAAAGAAAAACTCTGATGTATCAGCAATTACAGGAGCTTCCAAAAAAATACAAAGTAACTGCATTAATTAAATTAGACAAAGTAAGGTCATCTCAAATTCTTCCATTAAGAAAAAAATTAAAAGATGAAGTAGAATTTGTTGCAATCAAAGACAAAGTTGCAATTAAAGCATTAGAAAAACTAGACATTCCTGGAATTAAGGACATGATTAATGATCTTAAGGGTCAATGCATGTTCATGTTTACAAACATGTCACCATTCAAACTAAATGTTCTTCTTGCAAAAAATAAAATCATGTTACTTGCAAGAGGTGGAGATGTATCCAGTATGGACGTTAAGGTAACTGCAACAAATACTGGTATTGCCCCAGGGCCAATGTTGACCGAATTCAAAGAAGCAGGAATTCCAACTAAAATTGATCAAGGAACAATTTGGATTGCAAAAGACACAGTACCAGTAAAGAAAGGAGAAGTAATCAATGAAAAGCTTGCTACAATTTTAGGTAAACTCGATATCAAGCCAATTGAAGCAGGAATTTCACTATATTCTGCATTAGAAGAGGGACTAAAATATTCTCAAGAAGAATTAGTAATAGATGTTGAACAATTCAGAAATGAAATAGTTCAAGCCCACCAAGAAGCAGTAAATCTCTCTATAGAAGCTGCATATGTAACACCAGACAACATAAACCAAATTCTTGCCAAGGCAGCACAATACGCACGTTCTCTATCAGTTGAATCTGGATTCATGACAGATGATACAAAAGAACAAATTTTACAAAAAGCTCACAGTCAAGCACAAGCAGTAGCTGGCAAGGCAAAAGACTACAAACCTGCTTAAGATTCTCTAACCTTAGGAAGATTCCAATTATACTTCATTGCAAGCAATCTAATACCTGTGGCAACGACAATGCCAATTATTGATGCAAATTGTAAATCAATTCCTGATGATAGTACACCAAAAAATACAACAACGCCTATCAGACTAGCAACAGCATATACCTCCTTTACAAATACAATTGGAATTTCTCGTACAAACACATCTCGCAGAATTCCTCCACCAATTGCAGTTATCATTCCACCAAAGAGCATTGGAAGAAAATTCAACCCAACTAATTGATAGGCAACAGTCGCTCCAATTATTGAAAAAACACCCAAACCTACTGCATCGAATATTAACCAAACACTCATTCGTTTACGAAAATACGAATATGAAAAAAAGATAACAATACCCGTAGTTACAGTTATTCCAACATAGATAGGATCTGAAAAGGCTATTGGGAATCTTCCAAATATAACATCTCTTGTTATACCTCCTGCCACCCCAACCACAGTAGCTAAAACAATAATTCCAAAAATATCTGCCTTATGGGAAATTGCTTTTGTAGCACCAGTTACAGCAAAAGCAAAAGTTCCTAAATAGTCAAGTATGCTTATGAAACCATCTATTGGAAAATCAACCAAGTGAAGAAATTGTAAATTAACTTCTAATTAAGATTAAGGTAAATAGAGAAATATAATTTTTGAAAAAAGAGTTTTTCTAGCCAAATAGTGAAGATAGACCTTCCATGGCTTGTTCTTGTGTTTTGCCTTCGTCTTTCTTCTCTTCCTTCTTCTCTTCGCCTGCTGCTTCTGTCGCTCCACCTTCTGCTGGTGCTGGTGCGGCTGCTGCAGCTGCTACTGGTGCAGCCTTTACTGCCTCATCAATATCGACATCTGCTAATGCTGCTACTAGTGCTTTTACTTGTGCTTCGTTAACTTCGGCGCCAGATGCTTGAACAACGGCCTTTACATTATCCTCATTAACTTCTTTTTGCAACTTGTGAAGAAGTAAAGCAGCGTAAACATATTCCATTGTAAACGAAATTCTTCTGTGGCATAATATAAAACTATGGAGAAATCGTAAGATCTAATTTAGGATTTTAAGACTTCGGCAAACGGAATACAGAGTTCGTTTGAGGTTTTTATCCAGCAAAGTATCCATTCTTTGTTTTAGTACACGTTTTGCCTGTTCTCTTTCATCGCTGGGAGGTAGGGATAATACATTGTTGATCATCTCCGGGAGTGATTCTCTTATCCAACCATCCAACATTTGGTAAACTTTGGGAGGGATGATATCACATCTGTCTTTGTCTAAATCTAACACACCAGTGAAATTTTCATGTTCGACTCTGTAAATTAGACTTAATACAATATTGTCAGGATCTGGATGTTCCAGGATTTCTTTTGAACGTTCACCAGCTTTTCCCTGCTCTATCTTATTTTTTAATCCAACAGGATTTATTATAATCCCATTAACACCTACTTTTTTTCCATCAACACCAGTAACAACTCCAAAGATAAAGTCATTGTATTGACCATTTTTTTTAGTAGAGAAGACATGTACCCCTTCTTTAAGAGAGGGTTTTCTTCCAAACATGATTAGAACATGTGTTATAGTGTATTTATGGGTATCAACAAGGGATTCTATTAATCGAGTCCTAAATTCATGGTAATAGGATTAAGATTTTTCAATATTTTTATTGACAAGCAATTAACTTCAAGAGTGAATAATGACCCAATAGAACTCCATAAAAAACTAAAAGGTAAAATTGAGATAAAAAATAAAATCTTTCCACTCAGAAAGGAGCAAATCAAACTAGTGTATACTCCAGGAGTATCCAAAGTAAGCAAACAGATTGTAAAAAAACCAAATGACGTCTATGAATTAACATCAAAAGGAAACAATGTAGCAATTATTAGTGATGGTTCTAGATTATTAGGACTAGGTGATGTAGGCCCAGAGGCAGCATTGCCAGTTATGGAAGGAAAATCATTACTCTACAAAAGATTCGGAGACATTAATGCAGACCCAATATGCATAAAACCAAATTCTAAAGAGAACATGATATCAACCATAGAATCAATTTCTCCTAGTTTTGGTGCCATAAACATCGAGGATATGAAATCGCCTCAAGTATTAGAAATTACAAATGAGGTAGCAAAAAAAACCGACATTCCAATATTTCATGACGACCAGCACGGTACCTCAGTCATAACCCTTGCTGCTTTAGTCAATGCATTACAAATTGTTGATAAAAAAATCAACGAAATCAAAATAATAATTGCCGGAGCTGGATCAGCTGGATATGGTATTGTAAGATTACTTGATTTTGCAAATTGTAAGAATATAGTTGTATTAGATTCAACAGGTGCAATCTATCAGAATCGTTCTAAAAATATGGACAAGTTCAAAAAAGAGATAGCAGGTATTGTAAAAAATACTGAGGAACTTGATTTGGAATCTGCAATAAAAGGGGCAGATGTTTTCATAGGCGTGTCTGGCGTGAAGAACCTCCTCAAACCATCACACATTAAAAAAATGGCAAAAAGACCCATTGTTTTTGCTTTGACCAACCCATATCCTGAAATTACACCGTCTGTTGCACTAAAAAGCGGCGCAAAAGTTGCAGGTACTGGAAGTTACGAATTTTCAAATCCAATTAATAATGCAGTAGTATTTCCATATTTGATGAGAGCATTGCTTGACTTGAAAATCAAAAATATCACTTTACCAATATTGTATTCTGCAGCAATAGCAATTTCCAATTGTGTATCAAAAAGAGATTTGTCAGTAGGAAAACTAGTACCAGAGTTAGGAAACAGAAAGATTCAGAAAAAAATAACAAAAGGAATAAAGTTAAGCAAAAAATTCTAAACCAATGTCCTATTGGGCACTGTATTTAGTAAATCAATTCATACGTCTTTGATTAATGATTTTATTCCTTGTATATTTTCAGGAGTTAAGTCAATGTCTTTGTGATCTGCTTTTACATGTTCAGATACTTTTTGCATCAATTCATCTTCAGTTGTAGCAGTAGCGGACCATCCACAATCCTTTCCTGCATCTTTACAGCTTATACTTTTTGCCATGAATTAAATGAGTTTTTGATGTATTTATCTGATCATCCAATTTCATAATTATTCAGCAAGTCTAAATGTAGACATCATGAAATTATATTTATGGAGATTAGAATAGGTTGTACTGGATGGTCCTATTCTGCATGGGTAGGTACATTCTATCCTAAAAGCATAAGTCAAAGAGACTGGCTTTCTCATTATTCTTCAATATTTGATACAACAGAAGTAAATTCAAGCTTCTATAGAATTCCAACAAAGCAAATTACATCAAAATGGAATAATGAGACGCCAAATAATTTCAAATTTTCCCTTAAATTTCCAAAATCAATTACCCATGAAGCCAGACTAGATTATAACAAGTGCAAAAATGAACTTGTTCAGTTTTTACCTAGCTTAGAACCATTAAAACAAAAAATTATTGTATTGTTATTGCAACTTCCACCATCACTTTCCTTTCATGAAGCAAAACCACGACTAGATGTTCTAAAAAAACACCTCCCAAATTATTGTAGAATTGCGATAGAAGGAAGGGACATGTCTTGGTTTGAAAAGGATTCTATCAATTATCTAAAAGATAATAATTTTTGCTTAGTATGGAATGAAACTCCTATTGTAAATAATCCTGCTCCAATTACGACTGATTTTGTATATCTTAGACTAATAGGAGACAGGAAGCTTCCAAATGATGCATATGATCATGTTGTGAGAGAGCAAAACAATGTAATAAAAAAATGGGCAGACAAAATAAAAAAGCTAGATCAATCTAAAATTAAATTTGTTCTTGCTTTATCAAATAATCATCTTGAAGGATTCTCACCTTCAACAGCAAACACCCTAAGAAGTATGTTAAGTATGAAAAGACTTGAATTCAGAGATAAGAATCAACTAACCATTTTTGATTAACTAATCATTATCTTTAAGTTCTAAATTATTGTATTTTTAGACATGAAAAAACTAACTGAAAAACAAAGAGAGCAGCAACAGGACCGTAGACTAAAAAAATTAGAAAAACGTGCTGACAAAGATGACAAACTAGTATCAAAGCTAGAAAAAAGGGTTAATTCGTTAGAAAAACAAATAATCCGATTACAAAAGCAAATGATGAAGAAATAGTAGGGTAAAACAACTAATAGATTGTCTACAATTTTATGCATGAAATATTGATAATTTTTTTATTTTATTCGAAAATTTGTCCCCAAATTTGTTCATATAATTTTTACAGATATAACATTTAATGACTGAAGAAAGACAAGTAGCCAGACAGTTTTTGCTGCCTCCCTTAACGTATGTGATGGTTGCTTCTTTTTTTGTCTTAACTTCAGTCGTCCTATTTCGTTGAAAACCAACCATCAACAATATCCTTAAGTTCTCATGCGTTATAGATATCGGAGTGAAAAAATCTGTCATAATATCACTAGTGGCAATTTTTCTTCTAAGTTCAGCAGTAACACTAAATGGCGTTTTTGCACAAGATGAAATAGGCAAAATAAAAGTTCAGATTCCTCCATGGGTTAAAACTACTGCAGGTTTTTGGGTAAATAACCAAAGCTCAGATCAAGAGTTTCTATCTGCATTAGAATTTCTAATTGACAATGACATAATCAGAGTTCCAAAAATCGCACAGTTGGAAAATCAAGTAGTACAGCTACAAGAGGACAATGAATTGTTACGAACCCAAATAGGAAAAGACGGAGTTACTAAACCAACCATGCCACCTTCCAATGTAAAAGGTATAATGTCATTTGATTTAGCAAAGGCAATCTATTCAGTAGATGATGAGTTTGTATTTTCAGGAATTGAAAGTTCAGGTGGATTAAAGGTTTTTGTGGTAATTTTAGATCCTAACGGGAACTCCCAAGGAATGGTTACTGATGATTCATCAAGTTTCAGCGGAGTGTTTGCAACTTCACCAAGACCAGTAACGAATTACTTTGATGAAATAGGTTCTTACACTGCAACTGCTTACACAGAGGGACAAACACAAGCAGATGGGGTTACTATAGAATTAGAATTTGATGGTAGATTCATTTCGCGTGGAAATTAGTATTTGTAATGATTTATTCTAATTTCAAATATATTAGCGCTAATTCTTAATACGGGAAGCTTAAAGCAAATTCGTTGGATAAAAAAGAAATTCTAAAGGAATTCTCCTCAGACCCAAATAGATACTACAAGGTAAAATTATTTGAGGAACAAGGATTTGTCAGAAAAGCATGCCAAAAATGTGGCAGATTCTTTTGGACATTGGATTCAGAAAGAAACTACTGTCCTGATGACGCTGAAGATACCTATTCGTTTATCGGAGATCCTCCAACGTCTAAGAGGTTTGACTACACCCAATCGTGGAAAGAGGTAGAGTCATTTTTTACAAAAAATAACCATACTTCTGTAAATAGATATCCTGTTGTCTGTCGTTGGCGTGATGATCTTTACTTTACAATTGCATCAATTGTAGATTTTCAGAGAATTATGGGCTCAAAAGTAGTGTTTGAGTTTCCAGCAAATCCATTAGTTGTACCACAGACATGTCTTCGTTTCAAAGATTTAGAAAATGTTGGAGTTACTGGCAGACATTTTTCCAGTTTCTGTATGATTGGGCAGCATGCAATACCAAATGAAAACGGATACTGGAAAGACGAATGTGTTGATTTAGATTTCAGATTAGTAACGGATCAGTTTGGAATTAAAAAAGAAGAAGTAGTTTTTGTAGAAGATGTTTGGGCAGGAGGAGGCTCTTTTGGCCCGTCCTTAGAATACTTTGTCAGAGGATTAGAGCTTGGAAATGCTGTCTTTACAGAATTTCAGGGAGAATTAGGAAAACACACTACACTTGATCAGAGAATCATTGACATGGGTGCAGGTCTTGAAAGATTTGCATGGATTACGATGGGAACGCCAACTGCCTATGATTGTTGTTTTGGACCAATCAATCAAAAATTATTTGAGAAAATAGGAATAGATTCAGATTCAGATGTATTGCGAAGATATTTCACAGAGATTGCAAAGGCATTAGAAAATTTTGACGATCTAAATGATGTAAGACGTCATGCAATCAAAAAAGCAGGATTGACTGATGAACAGCTAAACAAAATGATTTCCCCACTTGAGGGAATATATCTAATAGCTGATCACTTGCGAACATTGATCTTTGCCATTTCTGATGGGGCTCTACCTAGCAATGTGGGTGGAGGCTATAATCTAAGAATGATACTTCGAAGAATACATGGAACCATCAATAGGTTGAATTTGAATTTAGATCTGGATGAATTAATTGATACTCATGTTGATTATCTTAAAGACACATATCCAGAATTAGATTCCAAACGAGAAGACGTCAAAAAAATACTTCGAATTGAATCTGAAAGATATGAAGAGTCAAAATCACGAATGAAAAAGATTGCTGATAAAGTAAAGGAGAAGGGAAGACCCCCAACAGTTGATGAATTAATCACATTGTATGAGTCAGATGGCGTAACTCCAGATTATCTAAAAGAAGTAAACGCAATTCAAGAGATACCATCTACATTTTATTCTAAACTATCAGATCTTCACCAATCAGACAAGAAAAAAGAGATAGAAAAACTACCACTGGAGGGACTGCCAGAAACTGAGACCCTGTTTTACAAAGATGACCCAATGGAGTTTGAAGCCAAAGTACTCAAAGTCTTTGAAAATTATGTTGTGCTTGACAAAACTTCGTTTTATGCAAGAGGTGGTGGACAGGAGCCAGATCACGGCACCATTGATGGATACAATGTAGTAGACGTTGACAAGCATGCAGACATTATAGTTCACAAGTTAGAAGGAGGAGTACCAAAGCAAGGAAATACAGTAACATGTAATGTAGACACAAATCGAAGAAACAACATTACAAAAAACCATTCCAGTACTCATATACTAAATGGTTCTTCTCGAAGTATACTGGGATCATGGGTTTGGCAGCATTCTGCATTCAAAGAAGAAGATCATGCAAGACTAGACATTACACATCATTCGTCACTTACAAAAGATGAAATTAAAGCAATAGAAGACAAGGCAAACAATATTGTTAAAAAAAACATGGAGGTTTCTATCAACAACTACGACAGAGGAACTGCTGAGCAAAAATACGGATTTAGGATTTATCAAGGAGGAGTAGTTCCAGTAAAATCTGTCAGAATTGTATCAATTGAAGATTTTGATATAGAAGCTTGTGGGGGTACACACGTAAAAAAAACTGGCGACATAGAGTTAATCAAAATTACAAAGACTAAAAGAATTCAAGATGGGGTAGTAAGATTAGAATTCGTATCAGGTCCTACTGCATTTGAGTACAAAAAACAGCAGCAAGCTGAAGCCCAAAAAAAGCAAGAAATTAAAGCCCAAAAAGAAAGAATAGAACAAGAAAGAGAGCAAAGAAAAGAAAGGGCAAGAGAAAAAATACCTATTTTACTTGAAAAAATTTCATCGGGAGAATCAGGGCTATTAGAAGAAATCGAAGTAAAAGACAAGCATTGTTTTACAACTAGTGATCAATATGATGAGTATTTTCATATTAACTTTGGAAAAAAGCTAGTAAGCCAAGTTGCAGATTCAGTTTACTGTGGCATATTCGAATCAGGTCCTACCATCCGTGTAATTGTGTATTGTGGTGAACAGTCAGGAAAGAAGGCAGGTGAAATTGCACGTGAGATTGCAGGTATTTTGGGTGGTTCTGGTGGTGGCGATGCTAAATTTGCCCAAGGTGGTGGAAAAGACACATCTAAAAAAGACGAGGCCATAGCCAAGGCAAAATCAATGATTTTAGGATGATATTATGATAGATTGGAATGCAATAGAATCAAAATGGAGAGACAGGTGGCAACAGCAAAAAGACTTTGAGACAAATCCAAGCGATAAGGAAAAAAAATTCATCACAGTTGCATATCCTTATCCAAATTCACCTCAGCACATAGGACATGGTAGAACATACACACTAGCTGATGTTCATGCCAGATTTTACAGAATGCGTGGATACAATGTATTGTTTCCAATGGGATTTCATTATACTGGAACCCCAATTCTTGGAATGGCAAAGCGGGTAGAATCAGGCGATAAGGAGTTACTTGATGGGTTACGAAATATTTACGGAGTGTCTGATGAAGACATCAAGACATTTGTTGAGCCAATAAAGATTGCAGATTATTTTCATGAAGAAATTAAAGCTGGAATGATCGAAATGGGTTACTCGATTGACTGGAGAAGAGAATTTACTACAATAGATCCTGCTTATCGCAAATTTATAGAATGGCAAATCAACACATTAAAAGAAAAAAATTTAATCATTCAGGGTAGTCATCCAGTTGGTTGGTGTCCACGTGATCAGAACCCTGTATCACAACACGACACATTAGGAGATGTGGAACCAGACTTTACTGAATATATTTTAATCAAATTCAAATTTGATGATTACATCATACCAACAGCAACGTTACGACCCGAAACTATCTTTGGTGTTACTAATCTATGGGTCAATCCCCAAACAATTTACAAAAAAATTACTGTTAATGGAGAAAAATGGATCGTATCTAAAGAATGTGCATACAAGCTTGAGTTTTTAGATAAGGAAATCAAATATGACGGAGATATTTCTGGCTCAGAACTAGTTGGAAAAAACGTAATAGTTCCACACAGAAATGAATCTATTCCAATGTTAGAAGCAAGTTTTGTCAAATCAGATACCGGAACTGGCTTAGTAATGTCAGTTCCAGCTCATGCTCCATTTGATTATCAGGCATTGTATGACTTGAAACAAAAAAATCATGATTTAGCCTCAAATATTGAACCTATCAGCATAATCAAGACCAAAGAATATGGAGAATATTCAGCAAAAGAAGCATGTGAGAAATTTAGTATAAAGAATCAAGACGACCCCAAACTAGAAGAAGCCACAACAGAAGTATACGGAAAGGAATTCTATGGAGGAATACTAAAAGAAAACTGCGGTGAGTTTGTAGGAAAGAAAATTGCAGAAGTAAAAGACACAATCAAAGGATGGCTCGAAGAGAACAATTTTTCAGACATGCTGCTTGAGCTTACAAATTCTCCAGTAAAATGCAGGTGTGGTACAGAATGTGTTGTAAAAGTTCTTTCAAATCAATGGTTTCTAAACTATTCTGATAAATCATGGAAAGAAAAGGCAAACAAGTGTCTAGATTCGATGAGCATACTGCCAGCTGAGATTGTAAATGAATTTCATTATGTTGTGGGGTGGTTACGTGAAAGAGCCTGTGCAAGACAGCATGGACTAGGAACAAAACTTCCATGGGACCGGGACTGGATTGTAGAAAGTCTTTCTGATTCTGTAATTTACATGGCATTTTATACTATTGCTAGATTTGTCAAAGAAGGAACATTAATTCCGGAAGATTTGACCAAAGAATTTTTTGATTATGTTTTTTTGGGAAAAGGAGATCCTGAAAAAATATCGGGGATATCACCTGAAAAACTAAAAACCATCAAACAAGAATTTGATTACTTTTATCCAGTTGATTCAAGACATTCTGGTCGTGATCTAGTTCCAAACCACTTGACATTTTTTGTGTTGAATCACGTTGCAATTTTTCCAGAAAATAACTGGCCAAGACAAATTGTAGTGAATGGTTCCGTATTGATGGATGGCAAAAAGATGTCAAAAAGTATGGGAAATATCATTCCATTACGAAAAGCAATTCAAGATTATGGTGCAGACCCAATTAGACTTGCAATTATCATTTCAGCTGAACTATTACAGGATGCTGACTTTAACCTGGAATCCATATCAGGTGTTAAAAACAAGCTTGAATCTATTTTGGAAGAATGCCAGGGGTTAAAACCATCAGAAATGAGTAATCTACAGGCAGAAGACAAGTGGATCCTAAGCAGGATGCAAAGATTGGTAGAAAATACTACTGAAAGTATAGAAAAGATGCGGCTTCGTGAGGCATTGCATGAGATATTGTTTGCCTTTGAAGGTGATATGAACTGGTATCTAAAGCGTGCAAAGGCAAAAGGTAGAAATGATTACAGTGGAATATTGCACAAGATCTATTCAGCTAGAGTACAGATGCTATCACCCTTTGCACCACACATAGCAGAAGAAATGTGGAGTGTGTTGGACAATTCAGAAATGGTGTCAAAGTCTAGTTGGCCTACAGTATCGAGTATAGTTGATGCTACTGCCATTCAATCAGAGGATTTGTTAAAATCAATAATTGACGATATTGCAAACATTCTCAAGGTAACCAAGATCACACCAAAGAAAATTGCAATCTATACTGCTAATTCATTCAAGTCAAAGGCATATCATGCCATACTAGAAAAGGTAATGGATGGCAATACAAACATGGGTTCTGTAATGAAAGAGCTGATTGCAAATCCAGAAACTGCAGAAATTAAGAAAAACCCAGACTTTGTTCAAAAAACTATTAAGGACATACTGTCTGAGCCAACTGAAATAAGAAAAACTAAATTACAAACAAAAGACTTTGATGAAAAGAATCTATTATCAAATGAATTAATTTCTATTGCAAAAAATGATTTTGGAGTAGATGTAGCAGTTTATTCAGAAGATGATTCAGATATTTATGATCCAAAAGGCAAAGCAAGACACGCAAGACCATTCAAACCTGCAATATTTATCGAATAGCTGGCACTAGGAAGAATTTAGTTGTCTGTTTTTATACTATAATTGAGAAATAACATTATTCGTCCTATTTCCCCTCTAGTTTGGAAGGGCATGGAAACATGCCCAGAAGAACTAGTAATTGAAATCTAAAAGATAGCTTAGAGAATAGGTGAAAAAATATTATTTTGTCAATAGTTTATGCTTTGGCTTTTCGTTTTGCAGCTTTAGAATATGCCTTTTTGGTTACTTTACTTCCCTTTTTTGCAGGCTTTTTTGAAAGATTTCGTGGTCCTTTACCACTAAGGGTAACTAACCTCTTTGCTGCTTTGCCATATGCCTTCTTTGTAGTTTTACGACCTTTTTTTTGCGTGGCAGTTAAGGCTCGACCTTTTCCGCTAGGCTTTACAGTTCGTTTAGCTGCAGTAGAGTAAGCCTTTTTGGCTGATTGTTTTTTTGTGGTAGTTCTTTTAGTTTGTTTTTTGACATTTTTTGCTGTGCTTTTAGCTGTGGCACTTTTTTTTGTAGAGGGTTTTCTAGTGTTCTTTTTAGCTTTTGCCATTATGTATTTTGGGAATCTATTGTTTTTCTACTATAATAATGAAATAAACTAAACTAGTATAGTCCAAAAATTAAACTAAATATTTACAAAAATAATTTTTGAAAACGGTATTAATCAGAATCTTTCATTTTGAAAAACAACCAGTTTTTTTGTTTTGGTTTAAAATGCAACAAACAATATTTTCCTTGAAGTTTTTTGCCATCCAGATTTACTATCCATTTCTTTTTTGATTTTTCTATTGTATCAAATGTTCCACGATCCCATATGGTCACTTTACCTGCACCATAATTTCCCTCTGGAATATATCCTTCAAACTTTGCATATTCGATTGGATGGTCATTTACTTGTACAGCAAGACGCTTTTTAGTTGTCGCTTTTAAAGGACGTTTTGGAAGTGCCCAGCTTTTCAATTTTTTATTATCTTCCAGACGCAGATCCCAATGTAAATTAGTGGCGTTATGTTGTTGAATGACATAAACAGGTCGTTTCAATCCACCTTTTTTGTACTTTTTTTGAATTTGCTTGCAAAAGTTTTCAGATATTTCTTTAGACATACAAGTACTACAGTGATAAACTAAAATGATTTTCTCGTACTAACCAAATGGACGGTCACGCAGTTTGTGGCAATCACAGATACAGCCTTTAGTGCAATGAATTCTTTTACAATCAGAGCATACTGACTTGTCCCAGAAAGGCGTCGTGTTCATAGTACAGTATGGTCATTTTGTACTAATAATAGATCTGCTAAAAAATAAAAAAATTAGTTGCTTCCGATAAGAAATACAACGTGTGCAGATGTTGTAATGTCTTGCTCGGAAGAAAACACTGGAGTTGGGGCTGATCCCATTGCCATGGACTCTGCGCCATCAAATGATGTGCGGTATACAGGTTCTGGAAATGGAATGCTAAAGTCAGAAAGGTTGACGTTTTTGACACCAATTATTGTATGATCAAGTGGTGCAAGGGCCTTTTCTGCCTTTGATTTTGCGTTATTGATTGCCTGTTCTATCAACTCATCTTTGAGTTGCATGGTTGTTTGTGGTGAGAGTGAATAGTATACGGAATCTATTCTGTTGACGCCAGCTGCTACTGTTCCATCAATTATTGATGCAGCGAGGTCTAGCTTTTTGGTCTCAACTGATATTATGTTAGATACCTTGTATCCTACAAGCTCTCTTTTGTTGCCTTCTCTGGAATCGTCTTTGATGTATTGGTAAACTGGATGTATGTTAATTGATGAAGTACTAATTTCATCTTGTGAAATTCCTGCAGACGTTAGTGCAGAAATTACCTTGTTCATCATCTCAGAGTTTGCTCCAAGTGCTTGTTGTGCCGTAGGTTCCTGAGTCTCTATGCCAAATCGCACAGTCAACAAATCAGGATCTACTGATGTTGTTGCCATACCGCTTACTGATATTGTCTTTTCCCTTGATGGGAATGGTACCTCTTGGGCATCAGCTTCAGAGTATACTGCTCCCAGAGATACTGAGACTACCAATACTGCCATGACAGCAACGAGTAGTTGTTTTGATTTTTGCATGATTCTATAACTGTTATTTTGAAGATAAGGTTTGATTAAATCACAATTTAACCAGAAATCTTAATAACACAAATCCCGAGAGTTTAGATTCAATGAGTTCAGATAAAGAGCCAAATGTATCAGATAGAGTAGAGATTCTCTCAACTGAGGATGAAAAGTTAAAGGCAGTAGGTGAAATTTTATCATCTGATTCTAGCAGAAAGATCCTCAAATTATTGTTCAACCAATCATTGACAGCAAACCAGATTGCACAGAAGACTGAACTGTCGCTACCTCTTGTGATTCACCATCTCAAAAAAATGCAGTCAGCTCAAGTAGTTAAGATAACAAATGTTGGAAAGAATACAAAGGCACACGACATGAAATATTACACAATTGACAAGTTTGCAATAGTAATATTGCCTTCAGCAATGTCTAATCCTGCAAAAAAAAGCAAGTCATTGTTTAACTCTTTTACAAGACTACACAGATTAGCTACTCTAGGTGGTGCTGCAGTTGCAGCATGGTTCTCATCTCAATTTCTGCAGCGAAATGATACTATTACCCAATCAATGGAGATGGCAGCAGATACTGCAACGGAAGGTGCAGAAGAATCAATGATGCGAGCAGTTCCAGAGGCAATGGAAGCACCTGTGGAAAGTTTGACCCCAGAACCTCAAATAACCATACTATGGTCAGTAATTACAGTAATGTCTGTCATAGTTACAGGATTGATAATTGAATTAATTATCAGACAGAAAAGAAAGCCTATACAGTAATCTGTATGATATTACATAGATTGGTAAGAAAGTAGTTTAGTTTTTGTGGAAGTATTCCATCAAATGTACAAAACTCTGGAGTAATCTCACAGTGTTTTGGTGTAGAAGATTCATAGTTAAAGAGTTCTTGTATTTGATTCATTTTGTTTTGAGTTAGTTTGTAATTGCAAGTTGCCATATCCAAAAACACGAGATGGTTTCCAGTCTCAAGATTAATTCTTGCTTTGATAAATGGTCGATTTTCTTTTCTACAATCACTGTAATGTCTATCATATTCAAATGCTTTAGCATCTACAATCCATTTCATTCTAGAAACTATTCTCAAAGACTACTTCAGATAAAGGGAGTTGTCCACCTCTAGAACTAGCAGGTTGTAATGCTTTTCCTACAACTACCATCATTACAATAATATGATCATCAGGTAATTTGATTAATTTTCCTACCTTTTCATAATCAAATCCTTCCATCGGACAAGTATCATATCCCATTGCTTTTGCAGCTAACATAATGGTTTGAGCTGCAAAGGAACATGAGCGCATAGCTTCATCTCGTTGGTGTTGAGGATTGTTAGTGTAAGAGCTTTTAATTCCTGCAAGCAAAACTTTTCGCATATCTTCTGGTGCATTTATCCAATATCGCTCAGGTTTTTTATTCCAAGAGTTCAAATCAGCACATAAAATTATCACAAGTGAAGCATCAGATACCTGCTTTTGACCATAAGAGAGTTCACATAGTTTGTCTTTTAGATCTTGATCAGTTATTGTAACAAATCTCCAATTTTGAATGTTGTACGAAGTAGGAGAAAGTATAGCTGCTTCTAATAATTGATTGATTTCCTTTTTGGTCAGAGAGTGATTACGATCAAAGTTTTTTACAGATCTTCTAGATCTGATAGCATCAAAGGTATTCATAACATACGACATATAGATTGCCAATTTAAAACAAAATAACCATTAGATATTCTATTTATTAGGCCCAAATTGTCAGTTAACTGAAAATGAAGATTGCAGTAATGGGAATGGGTGTTGCAGGAAGCTATTTGATGGCACGTCTCAAGAACTCTGAGCACGAGGTGGTAGGTTATGAGAGAAATACTGAACAAAATCATGACTCTATTTGTGCATGGGGAACGATAAAGCCAGTACTTCAGCAATTCTGCAAAAAAGTAGACCGTGATTTTGATGATTTCTTAATCCATGATGGAAAAACTATGCATGTAAAAATGAATAACAGTACAAAATTCGATATAGGATTACATGGATTATGTACATATGATAAATTAGGTTTAATCAAAGATTTCATTAAAGACTCGAAGATAATTTATGGAAAGTCACCAAAACTAGAAGATTTGGAAAAAGAATACGACATGATAGTAGACTGTACTGGATTTCACAGAGTATATCTGCCAAAATTAGAAAAGGACTTTTTCTTACCAACATATGAATACAAAGTTCAATATGAAAATGGTGTCCCATATGATGATTTTTACATTGAACCATTCCCTGGAATGTCTGGATATTTTTGGTATTTTCCATTAGGAGACAATACAGCTCACATAGGTGCTGGTGATTACAGAAAAAATCACATCAAAGCAACTGATGACTTTCTAAAAAAACATGGAGGAAAGGTTCTTGCAACTAAAGGAAGGCCAATTAGATTGGCAACACCTGGAAAATGTAAGCCATTTTACAATGGAAAGGTAGTAGGAGTAGGAGAATCAATTGGTACCGTTTATGCATTACTAGGAGAAGGAATCATTCCAAGTATGCAATGTGTGGACATATTTTTAGAAAACATGCATGACTTTGATGCATATGAAAAAGCAGTAGATGAGCACTACAAAGTATACGACAAGGTATTCAATTTTGTGAGGGCAAAAATTCACAAGGATTTCAGCATCATAAAGTCACTACCAGACTTTTTGACAATATTTCGATACATGAAAAAAAATGAAGAAAGATTTGGAATGGACATTAAAATGTCAAATCTAATCAAAGTAGCTAAAGCCTAACTAAAACTCAACGAACCTAAATTTTCTCTATTAGTTCTATTTGATGCCATGTTATAGTCATATACTATTTTGGAATATTCTTGTAATTCCTTTTTCATCGGATCAATAGTATCTGCGGTATAAAATCCAGGACAATCTCCTGTGAATTGAAATGTTGCGTGAACTCTAGCCTTACCCTTTTCATTTTCAAGCCAAGTTGAGAATGGGTACAGATAACATACACCAGGTCTGTCAGGATGCATACTACAAGCACCTTCTTTATCTAAAAATCGACAAGATATGTGGGTTCCATCATCTGTTTCGGTTTCATCTTCTTTTCTTTTGAGATTAATCGTGGTCATGGTGGTTTTAGAACCGTCTGGTGAATTTTCTTCCCATGTGGTAGTTATTGTTTCATTTTTTATAAAATCCGAAGTCTTTTGATATTTTAATCCCTTACCTATTGTGATTAAATCATCAGAAGTTAATGGTAAACGACCTTGTCTGTCGCAGCAATTATGACAATCAGGCCAATAGCATTTCCAAAGGATATATTTTTTTTCTGAATTAAGATAGGGTATATGAAATACTACATCTTTTACTTTTACAGGGTAATCAGAAACATCAGTTTCTTTTCCCAACACAAAGTCTTTAATTATCGGTTCAATATCCCAATCTTTTTCAAGTAAATCTAATGATTCTTGAATCTCTTTGTTGGACAATGAGTTATAACTTATTTTTGATATGTTATTAATGTTGGGCGAAAAAGGCAAGTATGCATCAGCAACGGAGAATAGAAGATTTGTATGGGCTGAAATTGTTTGGCCATTAATTTTAGAGCTAAACGACGTTGCATTTTCATTAAAGCAATATCAGAAAAAACGAGATGAGGTATGTCAGAAAAAAAACGTTACAATATCTATGACGTCTCGTGGTTTGGTTTCATTAATGCAAAAGGGGATTTTATTCAAGGAAGACGATATTTACTCCATACATTATAGATTGATTCCATACATGCGATTAAAAGCAGACTGCGATTATGCAACTGCCATACATGAAGTACAAATAAAATAATTCAGCAAATAATTATATTCTAAAAGATTTGAATTTGATTTGGTAGCCCGATAGTCTAGCGGTCAAATAATATTTTAGATCAAGGATTCTGCCCTCTGGATCTCATAGAGTGGATAGGCGGAGACGGCAGTTCGAATCTGCCTCGGGCTACTTGATAAAATCTACCTAGATGCTTGGGCTATGCGCTCTAATTCGTTCTTTTTCTTAACTGAAGGAGCAGTTGGATCATTATTTGATGCTAAAATAAGATGTTCTGCCATGTGTTCTTCTATTGGTTTTGGATTAGAGAATGTTGCTTCTTTAATACCATCTGCAATAAATCTCAAAGCTAAGTCTACTCTTCTAATTGGTGCAACATCTACAGATACATGATAAACTGTACCACCATAAACAATTCTTGTAGTATCCTCATTTGGTGCAGAGTTTTCAACTGCTCGAATTAGAACTTCGACGGGGTTTTTTCCAGTCTTTAGTTCAATAATTGTAAAAGCAGTCTTTACAGTGTTAATTATCCTTGCCTTTTTTCCTGCCATTCTTCCAGTATTTTTAGCATAACGTTTACCAAAATGCATGATTTTATTTGCAAGTCGTTCAACAATATTTACATCTGCTTTGTTAAATCGCTTCAATGCAGAACGTCCAAAAGTATAAGGAAATATTTGATTTTTCAATGAAATTGCAGTTTTGAGACCTGGATCTTTTATCTCAATTCCAGTGGTGTCCCATTTTCTAAATAACAAAAAATTTTTTGTCTGTGCCAACTTCTATCTCCTTGGTTTCTCTTTCTTGCCAATTACTAATTCATGAAGTGATGTGCCATTTACTTTGAATACTTTGAATCTTACACCTGGGATATCACCCATAGCTCCACCTTGAGTTGCACCCATTCCTTGTACATGAACTTCATCATGTTCATCAATAAAGTTCATTGCACCATCTCGTGGCAAAAATGCAGTTACTGCTTTTCCATTTTTAATTAATTGAACACGAACACATTTTCTAACTGCAGAGTTTGGTTGTTTTGCTGCAATTCCAACTTTTTCTAATACAATACCTCTTGCTTGTGGAGCTCCTCCAAATGGGTCAGATTTTTTGTCTATACCTAACTCTCTTCTTTTGTATGTAGAGATTGCCCATCTCTGACGTTTTCTTTTGGCTTTTAGAACCCGACCTGCAAATAATCCTAATGGTGATTTTGTCATTTTTACAACTCCATTGCTTGTCTTTCTGGACTATTAATCAATACGCTGCTAATATCAAAATATCGTTTAGCTAAAAGTCTAGCCTTTTCAGCATTTCTTCCTTCACGACCAACTACAATTCCTTTCTTTTTAGGATCAACCATGACTATTGCTTGTTTTGAGCCATCTGGACGAGTATTTATTTTTACTTCAGAAACTAATTTGTTATTCAATAAATTCTTGAGAAAATTTGCTGGGTCTTCATCAAATTCTACCAGTTCTACATTCTTCTTTACAATATTTTGTAATGATTTTATGTGAGAGCCACCCTTGCCAATTGCAAGACCCATCTTACCATTATTTACAACAAAAATAACTCGATTCTGTTTTTCGTCTTCTACACAATCACGAGCCGTTGCACCTGTAACATTTTGAAACAGAGACATCATTCTCATTTGATCAGTTGTTAATTTTATTGATTGTGTCATTAGAACCCTAGTTACCTCCGAACTAAAATTGTCTCATTTAAACGTTCATGCAATGTGATGTTACTATTCATGTTTTTCCTCTGTTTCTTTTAGAATTGATTTGATGTTTGCATCAGTAAGTGATTTGAATGATAGCGTGGAAATACGAAATTGTAGTCCGCATAATTTTCCTAATGATATGGATGTTCCCTGAAAGTTAACTAGAGGAACTTTGCTCTTTTTTGCGTTTTCTTGGATTTTTTCTGACATATCTTTGCTAACAGAGTTAGATAATACGATTAATTTGGAATCACTCAAAGAATTCAAAACTTGTTTAGATCCAATTGTAAGTTTGTCTTCTTTAACTGCATCCTTTAGTGCCTTCTCTAGTATTTTGCTCATATTACCTATAAGGTCAATCGTCAACCAAGTCATTTATAGGTTTATTGAATTACGTGCACCCGGTTTTTCAAAAAGTTAGTTTAGAAAGCCAAAAAGAGAAGAGATGGCTTTTGTAAACTCTTCCAAAAAGTTAGATTTCTTTTCTTGTTTTACAGGTTCAATTAGAGATGATTCATCTTTTGGAGGTTCTGGCGGAATCTCTTTTTTATTTTCTTGGGATTCTGGTCTAATCACATCTATAATTTCATCTTGAACGGATTGTTGTGATAATGCATTTGCCATGTTTTTCCTTGCAGTAATATAATTTGGATTTTCTTGAATCACTTGTGCATATAGATATAGGGCCTCTTGTGTATGACCTAATTTTGCTAATGCATTAGCTTTGTTATTAATTGCAGGAATAAATTCTGGATCAATTTCTAGCGCTTGATCATATTGATTTATTGCCTCATAATAATAACCCATTTTTGCCAATGCCGAACCCTTGTTTGAAATAATTTCTACATTATTTGGATCATCTTTTAGAGCATTATCAAATGAATAAAGAGAATCTTCCCAATTACATAATCGATATAATGCTGGCCCCATTCCATCATAGTATGTTATACTGTCAATGAAAGTACTAGAATCACAATTAAGATTAATTTGATTTAGTAATTTTCCTAACTCAATATCTTCCACTGTAAGATTATCAAACTCAGGTGTTGATTCATTTTGTTTTGGCAAAGGTTTTGGTTTATCTTCATGTTTTGGTTTAGGTTTTTTTTCATTATCAATTATTGATGAATTATTTGTATTATCTTTTGTTTGAGTTTTTGGTTCATTACTAATGATGGAATCATCTGAGGTTTTGGTATTTTCATTTGTTTCATTAGCAGATTCATTTGTATCATTTAATGGGTTAGATGTTTCTGAATCAGTTGTGTTGTCTGTAGATTCTACGTTTACCTCATTTGAATTTTCATTTGTTGATTCTGATTCATCAATTAATGGTTCATCAGAAATTTCAGATTCAAGTGTTTCGTAGAATTCAAAGTTGACAGTTTCCTCAGAATCTGCATAGTGTGCTTTGATAGAATAAGTTCCATCAGTTTTAAAATTCACACCAGCTTTTGCTAAAAAGTCAACTGTGAATTCAAAATTTGAATCAATTTCTCCAAAGTAAAATCCAGCGGGTGTTCCAAAAGGATCATAGACTCCCACCAAGACAGTTGGTGAATCCACTGAGGACACCAGACCCGTAATTGTGATTATATCATTATTAGTATAGACAGGTTGGTCTGTAGTAAGTAGAATTATCTCAGGTGCAAGAATTTCTTCGATGGCAAATTCAGAATCACCAGATATAGTAAATGATTCTTCATGAGTAGTTTGTGAATAATCAAATTTTATTTTATATTCTCCAGATTTTTCATAAAAAGGAGCGTCAAGAAATATAATTTTGTTAAAGTCATTATCAGCACCAATGTCTAGATTATTGGCAACTAGAATTGTACCATCTGGATCATAGATACTCATAGCAATGACAGGCATGGATAACTCTGAAACATTTCCTGAAATCTCTAAAAGATCTCCTGTCTGATATTCATCTTGATTAAAATTTACCGTAATTACAGTTTCTCCAAAAGCAGGATAAGCCATCAAAGGCAGAATAGCCAACACTAACAATACGATCTGATTGTATCCCAGCACATATTTCAAAATGTAATTTTGTATTTAATAGTCACGTAGAAATTATACTATTCAACAAATATTGATAGTGTTTTTGGAGGAGATAGTGGAGTAGGATCATTTATTGACTTCCATACAAAAGTCTCAATGGTGTAATCTCCAGTTTTTGGAGGAACCCAAGATTGAGATACATCTAGATTTTGATTTGGATTAATCTCCCCAGTAATCCAAGATATAGAAACTACTGTTCCCTCATTGTCTTTTATTTGAAAAAAATACACAAACGACTGCTCATAGAATTGTCCATTTGATATTTTGCCAACAATTTGAACTTGATTTTTAGATGAAAGTGAAGTAAGTTGATTTCCTGATGAATCGGAGATTAGGACATCTTTGTTTGTGATAAGTTCAGTGGAAGGAATAGATGATTCAAGAACAGCAGTGGAAGTAATTTGTTTATGATCGGATTTACTGAATGGCTCAGGAAGGGTGTGGTCGTCATATTTTGCATAAATGATATCACCTGGTAGTGCAAACAGTCTATTTCCACTAGAGGGTGAGCTTTGAGTAAAAGAAAGTGTTACAAGAAATTCTCCAGAATCCTCCCTTGATTCAACTGCACTAGCAGATATT
>CAYWRD010000005.1:24595-25119 GCA_964460675.1 uncultured Nitrosopumilaceae archaeon | reverse complement strand
AATATTGTATCCTGATGTTCTACGAAAATTTCTTCTCTAGTATCGTCTTTGTACCTAACAATGATTTTGATGTCATGTTCACCATATTGTGGTTCACCTTCAAATTCTAAGGGCAAATTAAAAGGAACTGGTGAATCAACTTCAATTTCATCAATGAATTGAGTTTGTTTTTTTATGTTAGAATTCCCTAGTGGCTCTACTGTAACAAATCCAAATAAAGCATCTTCATTTCCTTCATTAATTATTTCACCAATAATCATCTGAGTATCAGATAATTCAATTACATCAATTCCATATATTGAAACATCAATTAGACCTTTCACATAGAAATCTGCAATTCTAGATACTGTATGTTGATCACCATGAGTATTGTAATAAGTTATTTCCAAGGGTGCACGTAAGGTATCGCCCCTTAAAGACTCTGGAACATAAATATCAACATTGATGTATTTTTTCTCTCCAGGTTCAATTTTACCAACTTCCCAATCAGTATTTAGAATAACAACATTATCAACATTAGTAAT